>NZ_VDEK01000193.1:0-317 GCF_007668225.1 Cereibacter sediminicola
TCGGATACAACGCGCAGTGCGCGGTCGATGCCGAGACGCACCTGATTGTCACCCACGACGTCACCAACCATGGCACAGGCGGCGACCAGCTGAGCCCAATGGCGACGGCGGCCAGGGAAGCGCTTGGCCGAAACGACCTGCACGCCGTCGCGGACAAGGGCTACTTCGTTCAGCCTGAACAACGTCATCAGGCGGCTGCGAGGCTGTGCCGCCCCGTTGCTCCTGCCGGAACGCCGCCAGAACGAGGGCGATGACGACAGCCAGAAGCTTCCTCAGGTGGGCGAGGATCTTGCGGATGTTGTGGCCGCAGCCGCAGA
>NZ_VDEK01000194.1:0-313 GCF_007668225.1 Cereibacter sediminicola
TATAAAGGTATCTAACTCTGAATACATAGGGGTTAGAAGCGAACCTGGGGAACTGAAACATCTAAGTACCCAGAGGAAAGGACATCAAACGAGACTCCGCTAGTAGTGGCGAGCGAACGCGGACCAGGCCAGTGGCTTTTGTGAATGAAGTGGAACGAGTTGGAAAACTTGACCGAAGTGGGTGATAGTCCCGTACACGTAGAATAGCAGAAGTCCTTGAGTAGGGCGGGACACGTGAAATCCTGTCTGAACATGGGTCGACCACGATCCAAGCCTAAGTACTCGTGCATGACCGATAGCGAACCAGTACCGT
>NZ_VDEK01000195.1:0-312 GCF_007668225.1 Cereibacter sediminicola
GAGCACGAGCACCTGATCGACGCGATGCGGGAGCGCCTCGCCCGGGATCCCGACCCGATGACGATCCGGCGCTGCACGGTCGAGCATGTTTTCGGCACCCTCAAGGCCTGGATGGGCGCGACCCATTTCCTGACACGGCGTCTGAAGAACGTACGGACGGAGATGGCGCTGAACGTCCTGGCTTACAACATGAAGCGGATGATCTCGTTGATCGGTGCCCGGCGCCTGATGGCGGCAATCCCCGGCTGATCGGCGGAAACGAGCGCCGCTATTTGCAACGACGAGCCCCACGCGGCTCCTGCCGCCGCCGAA
>NZ_VDEK01000196.1:0-310 GCF_007668225.1 Cereibacter sediminicola
CCCAGATATGTCCTTGGATCATGTACATCACACTATGGGCATTAATGTTCCATAATGGTGAAATAATGGCGTTCTGGTAGAGATGTACTCTTGTAGCACTCATTTGCACGATGTTAAGGATGGGGAACGTTTGGGAGTTGAGACGGGTTATCGTACCGGCACGCGGATTGTATATGTCAGCACGACTGGGATCGTCGATGTTCACACTTAGCTTATGATCACAAAAGTTCTCCTCCAAACCATTCCAACCACCATAAGTTGATTGTGATGCATGAGATTGCCCTGCACGAGGTTGACATCCCGGATATGG
>NZ_VDEK01000197.1:0-308 GCF_007668225.1 Cereibacter sediminicola
TTCACCATGAGTTCTATTTTACCGTCCAGGATGGAATTGATGCTATTGAGGATGTCATCTACCACATTGAGACTTATGATGTTACCACCATCAGGGCTAGCACCCCCATGTTCCTCATGTCTCGTAAGATTAAGTCGTTAGGTGTCAAAATGGTGATATCAGGTGAAGGTTCTGATGAGATCTTCGGTGGATATTTGTACTTCCACAAGGCACCAAACAAGGAAGAGTTCCACCAAGAGACCTGTCGCAAGATTAAGGCCCTGCACCAGTATGACTGTTTGAGGGCTAACAAGGCAACATCAGCGTGG
>NZ_VDEK01000198.1:0-305 GCF_007668225.1 Cereibacter sediminicola
GCCGCGCCTGGTCGACATGATCGACATGCGTCACGAGCTGGTCACGCTGTCGGCCCTGATCGACTGGGAGTTCTTCGAACGCGAATGGGCCGGGTTCTTCCCGTCGACGACCGGACGACCGGCGACAGCGCCGCGGCTCGTGGCGGGGCTGCTCTATCTGCAGCACGCGTTCCGGCTGTCGGACGAGGCTGTGGTCGCGCGCTGGGTCGAGAACCCTTACTTTCAGCACTTCACCGGCGAGACCTTCTTTCAGCACAAGCCGCCGATCGATCCCACCTCGCTCATCCGGTGGCGGAAGCGGATCG
>NZ_VDEK01000199.1:0-301 GCF_007668225.1 Cereibacter sediminicola
GAGCGTTGGGACGTCAGAGTCTCGTTGTACCCACGTGATGATACCACGGCCATGCCCTGGAGAGCGTGGGAACATTGAGAATTCTGGATGCTCGGTCCCTGTGAACGGATATTCATTGTGCCCACGTGATGATACCACGGCTATGCCCTGGAGAGCGTTGGCACGTCAGAGTCTCGTTGTGCCCACGTGATGATACCACGGCCATGCCCTGGAAAGCGTGGGAACATTGAGAATTCTGGAAGCTCGGTCCCTGTGAACGGATATTCATTGTGCCGACGTGATGATACCACGGCAACGCCCT
>NZ_VDEK01000020.1:0-65472 GCF_007668225.1 Cereibacter sediminicola
GTACCGATGCTGTCGCAGCTCCTGAAGGCCGAGGTCGCGGAACGCGAGGTCCGCTCCATCGCCTGTCACATGAAGGCCGCGCGCTTCCCGGCCTAAAAGGATCTCGCGGGCTTTGACTTCGCCGCCAGCGAGGCCAACGAGGCCCTGGTCCGCCAGCTGCACCGCTGCGAGTTCATCGACGGCTCCCACAATGTCGTGCTGATCGGCGGGCCCGGCACCGGGAAAACGCACATCGCAACGGCCCTCGGCGTCCAGGCTGTCGAGCACCATCGCAAGAAGGTCCGCTTCTTCTCAGCCATCGAGCTCGTCAACACGCTCGAGCAGGAGAAGACCAGAGGCAAGGCCGGGCACCTCGCCAAAAGCCTCACGCGCGCCGATCCCGTGATCCTCGACGAGCTCGGATACCTTTCGGTCTCCACCACCGGCGGTACCCTGCTGTTCCACCGTCTCAGCAAGCCCTACGGGCGCAGCAGCGTCGTCATCACCACCAACCTGAGCTTCAGCGAGTGGGCCGCGGTCTTCGGCGACGCCAGGATGACTACCGCCCTGCTCGACCGGCTCACCCACCGCTGCCACATCCTCGAGACCGGAAACGACAGCTTCCGCTGCCACGCCAGCGCCAAGGCAGCGCGCAGCAACAAGGGGGCCGACCCCAACGACCCAAACCTGAGACCACGACCATAACCTTCAGGCGGGTCACTGCTCGATAAAAAACCCGGGTCAGTACTCAGCGATAATCAACACCTACGACACACGACGCTGCCACACGGCCATCGGCGAGCGCCGCGCCACAGCCGTCATCCCGGTCCGCCGGAACGGCCGGCCCTGGAAGGAAGATGGTCCCGCCGCCCGCGCCCGCAACGAGACCCTGCGCGCCACCCGGCCCTTTGGCCGAGCGCTCAGGAAGCGATGGACAGGCTACCACGCTCGAAGCCCGATCGATGCGAAGATGCTCTCGCCGGTTCGCTCGAACCGTTGGCGCTCACCGGCTCGGCTCACGGCCTTCGGTGAACGCATCATGGCGCGGGACCCCGACCGCCAGACCGCCGAAATCCACATCCGCGTCGCTCTCACCAACCGCTTCAACGCCCTCGGCACCGACGAGATCGTCCGCGTCGCGTAACGTTAGGGCGGAAAAGGGGGCGCTATACGTCAAGCTGGCGTTCTGCAACAACTCCAGTGTCCAGTGCACTGACGAGGCGGCCATGCCGCCACCTGCAGGTGCCGAAAACTGAAATTCCAGCCACAGGCCTTTCTGTTCATGTCATTCACATCACGGAGCGGACAATTCCTATCGCAGCGGACGGAAATACGCCGGCGTCCTGTCCCCGATCCTTGCACCCCGCAGCGTGGTGGATCTGGGCTGCGGCCGCGGGACCTGGCTCAAGGCCTTCCGCGAGACCGGGGCCAAGCGCACCCTCGGGCTTGACGGCGCCTGGAACACCCCCGGCAACATGGTCGATCCCGCCATCGACTTCCGGGCCGTGGATCTGAACCGTTCGTTCAGCCTGCCCGACGGCGAACGGTTCGACCTCGCCATGTCGCTGGAAGTGGCCGAGCATCTGGAGCCGGCTGCGGCGGAGACCTTCGTGGCCTCGCTGACCGGGCTGTCGGACGTGGTGATGTTCGGGGCAGCCTTCACCGCGCAGGGCGGCACGGACCACCTGAACGAACAGCGCCCGAGCTACTGGGCGGGCCTGTTCATGAAGCAGGGCTACCGCCCTTTCGACCTCTTCCGTCCGCTGCTCTGGGGCGATCCCGAGATCGACTACTGGTATCAGCAGAACACCTTCCTCTACGTCAAGGCGCAGTCGCCGGTCATGGATATCCTCGCCGCCCACGCCCATGCGCCGATCCGCAACCTGGCCTTCATGGACTGCGTCCATCCCGACCTCTTCCTCAGTGCGGTTCGCCGGACCACCCTGCCGGCCGCCCTGACGCGGACCGCGCGGGGCATGGTGCCCGAGGCCCTGAAGCCGCTGGCCCGCAGGATCCGGCGCATCGTCCGGCGCCCGCCCGGGGCCTGAAGGCGCGCGCTCACCGGGTTCGCCCGGGAGCCGCCGCCCTCAGGGCAGGTCCAGCGCCCGCTCGGGCCGCAATCGGCCGCGCAGGAGGTCGCCGAGCGCGATCAGGTTTCCGCGCAGCCTGCCCCGCCGATCGGTCCAGGGCTCGGGCCGAACGGACTTCAGGCCGTTCGCGATCAGGTTGCGCAGCAGCATTCTCAGCGCCCGGCGCGGGCTCATGCTGCGCTTGCCGATCAGATGCACGGGGTTGGCGATCTGCGAATAGCCAAGCCGGAGGCCGCTGGTGCGCCCCGACTTCACGCCCAGATGCACGCCCCGCATCGCCTCGTTCCGCACGATCCGGCCGAAGGGGGACAGGCGGCGCGAGAAGTCCACGTCCTCGAGCCAGCCATAGAGCGGCAGCCGCTCGTCAAAACGCAGCCCCGCCAGAACCGGCCCGGCGCGGAAGGCCATGTTGCAGCCATAGCCGTTGTAGACCTCGGTCAGGCGCTCCGCGGGCGCGGGGCCCGCCGCCGCAATCAGCGCCGCCGCCTGCGCATGGCCGAGGCCCGGCCCGCAGATCCCGTCGGCCAGCACCCGGCCCGTCATCATCACCACCTCGGGGTGGTCGCGGAAACCGGCGTCCAGCCTCTCCAGGCAATCGGGAGCCAGCACGAAGTCGTCGTCGATGAACAGCACGATCTCGCCGGGCCGGATCCGGTCGAGGATGGCGTTCCTCTGCCGCGTCAGCCCCTTCGGAGCGGTCAGGAACTCGACGTCGCCGAGGCCGGGGGCCAGCCGCAGATCCGTGCTGGCCGCGACGCAGACCAGGATCCGGTCCGGCGGCCGACTCTGGCCCGAGACGGCGGCGAGCGTCGGCAGGAGCACCTCGGGTCGGCCGGTCGTGGCGATGGCGACGACGATTCCCATGCGCGGAACGCAGGCTTCCGCGCCCCTGCCGGGCAGGGGATCGCATCGCAGGGTGCCGAGGCTCGTGTCGATCGTGTCTTGGGTCATGGTCATGAATCCGATGCGGCCGGAACGGCCGCTTCCCTGGCAGGACTGCCGGATCACACCGGCTGCGATAATGCCAGTGCCGCGGCCCGGAGCAACAGGTTTCTTCCCGCCCCGCGCCCGGGCCGGACGGGCATCGGCCGGAAGGGGCAGTGGGCGGGAAGGGACTGCACCCGCCGGCCATGGTCTCGCCTTCCGGTGAAATGGACAGGCTTCCGCCCTTGGCCGACCATCGGGGCCGATAGGACGATTCGTTTCATGCCGGAAGCAGGCGGCCATAACCGCTGGAGATTTTCTTTTGACCATTGATCCCAGTGCGGACGCGCTCGGTCGAGGAGGACGGCCTCCCAGCATCGTGAAGGGCGGGATACTTACCACGATGGCCCGCGTGCTTTCGCAGGGCTCCCAGCTCGCCATCTTCCTTCTGGCCGCCCATGTCATGGGACCGGCCCAGTTCGGTGTCTTCGCCCTCGTCTCGGCGGTCGCGCTCATCGCGCTGCGCATGTCCGAGGCGGGCTGGGCCGAATTCGTGATGAGCTGGACCGGCGACGACGAGGTGCCGGGGCAGGTGCTCACCGTGGCCATCCTCTCGGGCCTCGTCGTGGGATGCGCGGGGCTGGGTCTCTCGCTGGCGGTGCAGGCCTGGCCCGGCCTCGGCGACGCGGGTCGGCTCGGGATGCTCTTCAGCCTGTGGATCTGCCTCGCCACGACCTGGACCGCGCACAACGGACTGATGCTGCACCAGCAGAGGCTGGCCGCCTCGGCCTCGGTGCTGATGCTGGGCGAGGCCGCGGGCTTCGTCGTCTCGGTCTGGGCGCTGCTCGAGGGCCACGGCATCTTCGCCATGGCCTACGGGCGGGTCGTCCAGCAGAGCGTCCAGCTCGCGCTGGCCGTCCGCATCCTGCGCACCCGCCCCCGGCTGGGGATGAAGCGCGAGGTTCTGGGGCAGCTGATGCGCTTTTCGGGCAACATCCTCGCCGCCCGGACGATCTCGACCATCAGGGTCTATGCCGCGACCTTCGTCATCGGGGCCTTCCTGGGGCCCGCCAGCGTCGGCTTCTTCCGGCTGGCGCAACGGCTGGTCGGCGCCTTCGCCGAGGTCATGAGCGAGACGGCCCGCATCATCGCCTGGAGCATGTTCCGCAGCGCCCGCACCCGTCACGGCTCCGGCCGCGGCTTCCAGGAAGAGGCGGCGGTCTTCTTCCCCGCCCTCCTCGTCCTGGCGGTGCCGGTCTTCGTCTGGATCGCGCTCGAGGCTCAGCCCCTCGTCACCGGCCTGCTGGGTCCCGAGTGGGCCCCGGCCGCGCCGGTGATCCTGATCGTGGCCCTGTCGCAATGCCTGCTGCTGCCGACCTACGCTTCCGAGCCGCTGCTCTCGCTGGCGGGCGAGGTCCGGCGGATCCCGCGGGTGTCCCTGTTCAACGCGGGCGTCGCCATCGGGCTGGCCCTTGTCACCGGGCCCGTCGGCATCATGGCGGTGGCGCTCGGGCAGGCCCTGGCGGCGGCCATTGCGCTCGCCACCAGCATCTGGCTGCAGCAGCGCCATGCGGGGCTGAACTGGCGCGGGATCCTGCCCGGTACCTTCCGCGCCTTGCCCGCCCTCGGAGCGGGGGTGGCGTTGCTGCTGCTGCTGCGGACTCAGCCCGCGATCGACGCGCTGCCGCCGCTCCTGCGCCTTGTCGCGGTCGGGTTCCCGGTGCTCGTGACCTATGCCGCAGGCCTTGCTCTCGCCTATCCCGGCGCCGCGCGGCAGGCCGCGGCCCTGCTTCTGCGCCGCGCGAAGGTGGCACCATGATCCGGCTGACCTCGCTCGCCCGGAACGGACTGAGCGGTGCGGCGCTGCCCGCCCGCGCCATGATCGGCCGGCTGCGCCAGTATGGCCCCCGGCCGCCACGCTTCGCGGGCGCCTATGGCAGCGTGGCCGAGGCGCTGGCCGCGGTTCCGCCTGGACAGCTGGCCGGCTACGACCATGAGGCCGCGACCGAGGTTTCCTTCGAGGCGATGACCCAGGTGCATCTGTGGGACTACCCGGTGCTGTTCTGGCTCGACCGGGTGCTGGCTCCCGGCATGACCGTGCTGGATGCCGGCGGCCATCTCGCGACCAAGCACACCGCCTTCCGCCGGTTCCTGCACCTGTCCGGCATCACCTGGGCGGTGCTGGACCTGCCGGCCATCGTGCAGCGCGGCCGCCGGCTGCAGGCCGAGGGCCACCTGCCGGCCTCCGTGCAGTTCCACGAGGACCCCTCTGCCTGCCCGGCCGCCGACGTGCTGCTGGCCTCGGGGCTGCTGCAGTATCTCGAACAGCCCCTCGCCGATCTGGTGGACAGGCTGGCGCAGCGCCCCTCGGTCATCCTGCTCAACAAGGTGGCCACGCGCGATGGGCCCGAAGTGGTCACGCTCGAACGGATCGGGCCGACCCGCGTCGCCTACCGCATCCGCAACCACGGCCAGTTCAAGCAGGAATTGCGCGGGATGAACCTCCACTTGATGGACGAATGGGTGATTCCCGGACTCGGCCATCGGATCGCTACCCATCCGGGTCTGGGGACGAGCATCAGTCGTGGGTTTGCGCTGAGTTCGCATCCCCCTAAAGCCGTACGATAAGATTTTCGGACCGGAAAAATTATGACTTTCGTCGACGATCCGATTGTTCTTCCGGAAACCGGACAGTTGCCGTAAAAAGTCTTGATTACAAAGCGATAAATCCGACGATGTCAGAGCGTTCATTGCAGGCTGGTAAAATACATGGTTTTCAATCTGCGCGTGATTGACAAGGTGGTGGGGTTGTCGCGATGAATGAGGGCGGGCGGAACGGTCCAGCGATCGCCCGGATTTGAACTCAAAGCCTGAGGCTGGCGCGGCGAAACGTCAGCCAGACATCGAAAGCCGGCTCCTCGGGATTGGAAAGAGACATTCATGATAACGGGCCCGTCTGCCCGTTCATTAAAAGGTGTTGCGTAGTGTCCAGCAGAGACTCCGCTCCGCTTGAGAATGCGTTTCAGGACTTCACCCCGGCCCTGCCGCTTTTCAACATATTTGAAAACGTGGTCGGCACGCGCCCTGAGGCGGCCGCCCTGATCTCCGAACGGACGCGCCTGACCTATCGCGAGCTGCACGCCCGCGCCGTTTCCCTGGCCGCCCGGCTGGTGCGGTCGGGCGTGGGCCCCGGAGACGTGGTCGGCATCGTCTCGGGACGCTCGGTCGAGGCGCTGATCGGCATGCTGGCTATCCTGCGCGCGGGCGGCGCCTACATGCCGCTCGATCCGACCTATGCCCGCGAACAGCTCGCCTACATGGTCGGGGATGCCGGCCCCGTGCTGCTGCTGCATGCCTCGGGCGAAGCGGACCTGGCCCGGACGCTGGCGGCGGGGGCGCGTCCCGTGCTGGCCATCGCGGAGGATCCGCAAGCCGCGGAGGCCGCCTCGTCCCTGCCGGACTGGCCCGCGCGCAGCGGCGAGGATCTGGCCTATGTCATGTACACGTCGGGCTCCACCGGCAAGCCCAAGGGCGTCGAGATCCCGCAACGCGGCGTGGCGCGGCTTGCGATCCGGCAGCCGGACTGCCAGTACCTGCCCTCCGACGTGGCGCTGCACAGCTCGACCTTCGGCTGCGACGGGTCGGTGCTCGAGATCTGGGGGCCGCTGCTGAATGGTGCCGCGCTGATCGTCATCGAGACGCCGAAGCCCGCGCTGGAGGTGATCGCCTCCACGATCCTCGGGCAGGGCGTGTCGGCGATGGTGCTCTACACCGGGATCTTCCACCTGATGGCCGAGCATCACCCCGAGGCGGTCGGCCGGCTGCGCCTGCTGATCGTGGGTGGCGACGTGATGATGCCGCGGCTGGCCGCGCGCGCGCTCGAGCACGGGGAGATCCACGGCCCCGGGCTGAAGCTCGTCAACGCCTACGGGCCGACCGAGAACACGGTGATCGGCACGCTCCATGTGGTGGCGCCCGCGGATTTCGATGGCTCTCCGTTGCCGATCGGCCGTGTAGCGGCGCATGACGAGGTGCTGGTGCTGGACGAGACCCTGGCCGAACTGCCGGACGGCGAGGCGGGGCAGCTCGCCCTCACCGGACCCGGGCTCGCCCTCGGCTACCGCAACAAACCCGAGCAGACCGCCGAGCGCTTCGTGCCGGACCCGCGACCGGGCCGCGAGGGAAAGATCTATCTCACCGGCGACCTGGTGCGGCGGCGGCCGGACGGGGTGGTGCAGTTCCTCGGGCGGATCGACCGGCAGGTGAAGCTCGGCGGGCGGCGGATCGAACTCGACGAGGTCGAGCATGTGCTGCGCCGCCAGCCCATGGTCGAGGACGGCTCGGTCGAGGTCATCCGCGCGCCGAACGGGGACCGGCGCCTCGCGGGCTTCGCGCGGCTCGTCGAGGGGACGGATCTCGACCCCGAGGCGGCGGCCGCGGCCATCCGCGAAGGCATGGCGCGTGAACTGCCCGAGGCGATGGTGCCGGGACTGGTGACCGTGCTCGAGGCGCTGCCGCTCACGCCCGCCAACAAGATCGACCGCAAGGCACTGGTGGCACTCGCCGAGGCGCGGCAGGCCGAGGCGGCCGCCGTCCTGGCCGACGAGCCCGTCGCGGAGGATGCCTCCGGGACCCCGGCGGCGCACCCGGCCGCGCCTGTTGCCTCCGTCACCGAGCTTCGGGCCCGCATCGCCGCCCTCTGGCAGCGGGTGCTCGGCTGCGGCCCGGTTCCGCCCGGGCGGACCTTCTTCGAGATGGGCGGCAGCTCGCTGCAGCTCATCGACGTCCATGCGCTGCTCGAGAAGGAACTGGGCCTGCGCATCGACATCACCCTCATGTTCGAGACCCCCCGCCTGCAGGACCTGGCCGAGCGTCTGGCCGCCCTCGTCGGGGCCCCCGCCGCCGGGGCGGAGGCCGCGGTCCCGGCCGCCCCCGCACAGGACGAGGGCGCCATCGCCATCGTCGGCATGGCGGGGCGCTTCCCCGGCGCGCCGAGCGTCGAGGATCTGTGGCGGCACGTGACCGAGGGCACGAGCCTCTTCCGCCGCTTCGACCCCGCCGAGATCGAGGACGTCTTCACCCCGGCCGAGCGCGCCGCGCGCGGCTATGTGCCCGTCCGGCCGGGTCTCCAGGACGTGGAGCTGTTCGACGCCCGCTATTTCGGCATGTATCCGAAGGAGGCCGCCGCCACCGACCCGCAGGCGCGGCTCTTTCTCGAGACCTGCGTCGAGGCGCTGGAACAGGCGGGGACCGATCCCGCCCGTCCTCCGGGGGCGATCGGAGTCTTCGCCGGCGCGTCCTTCAGCACCTATCTCGTCCGCCACGTGCTGCGCGACCGGGCCACGGCCGAGGCCTTTGCCACCGGCTACCAGGTGGACATGTTCGCCGAGATCCTCGGCAACATCTCCGACACGCTGGCGACGCGGGCGGCCTTCAAGCTCGGCCTGCAGGGGCCCGCGATCACGGTCAGCACCGCCTGCTCGACCTCGCTCGTGGCCATCGCCCAGGCCTGCCAGTCGCTGCGGGCGGGCCAGTCCGACATGGCGCTGGCGGGCGGCGTCTCGATCACCTTCCCGCAGAAGCGTGGCTACCGCTGCACCGAAGGTGGGATGGTATCGGAAAGCGGCGCCTGCCGCCCGTTCGACGGCCGCGCCGACGGCACCGTCTTCGGCCATGGCGTGGGGGTCGTGGTGCTGAAGCGGCTCGCGGATGCGCTGGCGCAGGGCGACACGATCCACGCGGTGATCCGCGGCGTGGGCATCAACAACGACGGGCGGGACAAGATCGCCTATACCGCCCCATCGGTCACCGGCCAGGCCGGGGCGATCCGCATGGCGCATCGCGACGCCGGGGTGGAGCCCGCCTCGATCGGCTATGTCGAATGCCACGGCACCGCCACGCCGCTCGGCGACCCGGTCGAGATCCGCGGCCTGGCCTCGGCCTTCGGGGAAGCGCCGCAGGGGCGCATCGCGCTCGGCTCGGTCAAGGGCAACATCGGCCACCTCGACGCGGCGGCCGGCGTCACCAGCGTCATCAAGACGGCCCTCGTGCTGCGCGAGGGGCTGATCCCCCCGATGGCGGGCTTCGAGACCCCGAACCCTCGCATTCCCTTTGCCGAGCTTCCCTTCCGCGTGCCGACCGCCGCCACCCGCTGGACCGGCGAGGGTCCGCGCCGCGCGGGCGTGAGTTCCTTCGGCGTGGGCGGGACCAACGTCCATCTGGTGCTCGAGGAACCCCCGGCGGCCCCCGCGGCAGAGCCGGTGACGGCGCCGCAGGTCCTGCCGATCTCGGCCCGCTCGCCCGAGGCGCTGGCGGCGCTGGCGGCGCGCATGGCGGGGTATCTGGACAGCCATGCCGGGGATCTCGCCGATGTGGCCTTCACCCTGCAGGAAGGCCGCACCGTCCACGACCACCGGCTGGCCATCGCCGCACGCGAGCCGGCCGAGGCCGCGGCCCGGCTGCGCAAGGCCGTGCCCCCCAAGGGCCCCGCGCCCGCCGACGCGCCACCGGTGGTGTTCCTCTTCCCCGGCCAGGGCTCGCAATATCCCGGCATGGGCTCGGGCCTCTATGCCGAGGAACCCGAATACCGCCGCTGGATCGACGAGGGGGCGGCGATCCTCGAGCCGCTCCTCGGGCTCGACCTGAACCAGCTTCTCTGCTTCGGCGACACCTCGGACAAGGATATGGCGCGGGCGCTGCGCGACACGCGCCTGACCCAGCCCGCGCTGTTCCTGACCCAGGTCGCCACCGCGAGGCTCTGGCTGTCGCGCGGCATCCGGCCCTCGGCCATGATCGGCCATTCGGTGGGCGAGTTCGCCGCCGCCGTGATCTCGGGCGCAATGAGCTTCGCGGACGGGCTGCGCATCATCGCCCGGCGCGGGCAGCTGATGCAGGACATGCCCGGCGGCGCCATGCTGGCCGTCCGGGCCGAGGCGGCGCGCATCGAGCCGCTGCTGCGGCCTGGCGTGGATCTCGCCGCGCGCAACGCGCCGAAGCTCAACGTGCTGGCCGGATCCTTCGAGGCGATCGAGGCGATGGAGGCGACGCTGGCCGGGGCGGGCATCGCCTGCTCGCGGCTCCATACCTCGCATGCCTTCCATTCGGCCATGATGGATCCGGTCTGCGAGGCGCTGGCAGGGGAACTCGCCGGCCTCGACCTGAAGGCGGGAGAGATCCCGTGGATTTCCTGCGTCACCGGGGCCCGGGTAACGGAGAAGGAGGCGCGCGACCCGGCCTACTGGGCCCATCAGGCGCGCGCCACGGTCAACTTCGATGCCGCCATCCGGGTTGCGGCATCCGAAGGGCAGGCCCCTGTGCTGCTCGAGGTCGGGGCGGGAAGCACGCTCTCGACCTTCGCCGCGCAATGCCTGTCGCGCCTTGGCCATGGCGGTATCCTCCAGTCGCTGCCGGATCACACCAGACCGGTTCCGGACGGTTTCGCCATGACCGAAGCGCTGGCCGGGCTCTGGGCGGCGGGCGTTCCGGTGGACTGGTCACGGGCCGGTCCGCGCGGCTCCCGCCGCCTGCCGCTTCCCACCTATCCGTTCGAGCGGCGCCGGCACTGGATCGACGCGCCGCCCGCCGCGGCATCCGCGCACGTGGCCGCCGCCATTCCCGCGCCCCTGCCCGTCCCGGCAGAGCCGACCGCGGCCCCCGCACCGACCGCCGTCCTGCAGAGCCCCTACCCTGGAGAGTCCCTTCCGATGACCAGCACGCCTTCGCGCAGCCTGCGCCTCAGTTCCGACCTCCTGGCCCTGCTCGCAGACCTTTCTGGCGAGGAACTCGGGCCCGACCAGGCCGAGACGAGCTTCCTGGAGCTGGGCTTCGACAGCCTCTTCCTCGGTCAGGTCGCGCAGCGGCTCGCGCGGGACCATGGGGTCGAACTGACCTTCCGGCAGCTGCTTTCGGATTATCCGTCCGTGGCGGCGCTCGCCGCGCACATGGATGCCGTCCTGCCGCCGGACGAGCCGGTGGCGGCCGCGCCCGTGGCCCGGGTTGCCGTCGCCGGCACGTCTCCCGCCGGAAGTGAGACCCCCGCCCCCGCCATGGCAATGCCTCCCACGCCGCCTGCGGCCTTCGCCGCCCCGGCCCTGCCGGCCGAGGGGATTGCGGGCGTGCTGCAGTCGCAGATGCAGACCATGCAGGCGATCTTCACCGAACAGTTGCGCGCCCTGGGCGGACAGGCCCCTGCTGCGCTTGCCCCTGCCGCCCCCGTCGCGGTGCAGGCTCCTGCGCCCGTTCCCGTCTCCGTTCCGGCGCCCGTGGCCCAGCTGGCGGCGCCGGCCGTGCAGGCCGGGGGGGCCGAGGAGGCTCCGGCCTCCGCCCGCTTCCGCTTCGGCCGCGGCGTCGATCTCTCCGGCGGCCAGTTCGACGCCCGCCAGCAGGCCTTCGTCAATGATCTCGCCCGGCGCTACTCGGCGAAACATGCCGGCTCCAAGGCCCATACCGCGAAGCACCGCCCCGTCCATGCCGACCCGCGCACCGCCGCGGGCTTCCGGCAGGAATGGAAGGAGCTGGTCTTCCCGATCGTCGCCGAGCGGGCCAAGGGCGCGCGGATCTGGGACATCGACGGCAACGAGTTCATCGATCTCGTGAACGGCTTCGGCCAGACCGCCTTCGGCCATTCGCCCGATTTCGTGCTGGATGCCGTGCGGCGGCAGCTGCAAAAGGGCTTCCCCATTGGCCCGCAGGCGGAACTGGCGGGCCCCGTCGCCGCGAAATTTGCCCGTATGGTGGGGCACGAGCGGGTGACCTTCTGCAACACCGGATCCGAGGCGGTGATGGCCGCCATGCGGCTCGCCCGCGCGGTCACGGGACGCGACCGGATCGTGGTCTTCGGCAACGACTACCACGGCCAGTTCGACGAGGTGCTGGTCAAGGGCCGCAGCCGCGGCGGCGATCCCGTGGCGCTGCCGATCGCGCCGGGTATCCCGCGCTCGGGCCTCGGCAACATGGTGGTGCTGGGCTATGGCGCGCCGGAAAGCCTCGAGTGGCTGCGCGCCAACGGCCGCGACGTTGCCGCCGTCATCGTCGAGCCCGTCCAGAGCCGCCACCCCGAGTTGCGCCCGGCCGAGTTCGTGCGCGAGCTGCGCGCCATCACCGCCCAGCAGGGCTCGGCGCTGGTGATGGACGAGGTGGTGACCGGCTTCCGCACCCACCGGCGCGGGATGCAGGGCCTCTGGGGGATCGAGGCCGACATGGCGACCTACGGCAAGGTGCCGGGCGGCGGCATGCCGGTGGGGATCCTCGCGGGCAAGGGCCGCTTCATGAACGCCCTCGACGGCGGTCTCTGGGGCTATGGCGATGACAGCCGCCCCGACACGCCGCCCACCTTCTTTGCCGGCACCTTCGTGCGCCATCCGCTGGTGGTGGCGGCGGTCGATGCCGTGCTCGACCATCTGGAAACGCAGGGGGATGACCTCTGGACCGCTACGGCCGAGCGGGCGGCAGTGCTCGCCGCGCGACTGAACCGGGCCCTCACCTCGCGCGGCCTGCCCGAACTCATCCACGGGTTCTCGAGCTGGTTCGCCCTGAACCTGTCGCAGCACGAGGCGCGCGCCTCGCTCGCCTATCCGCTGATGCGGATGGAGGGGATCCACATCATCGACAGCTACTGCGGCTTCCTGACAACATCCCACGGCGAGCAAGAGTGCGACCGCATCGCCCGCGCCTTCGAGAGCGCGCTGGACCAGTTGCAGTCGATCGGCATCCTTGCCTCCGGGACCGAGGCGGCGGCGCCGCCCGCGGACATCGCGGCTCCCACAGCCGCCCCCGCCGCGGCGCCGCCCACGAACGCCATCCCGCTGACCGAGGCGCAGCGCGAGATCTGGATGACGAGCCAGCTGGGCGACGCGGCCTCGTGCAGCTTCAACGAGGGTGCCTCTCTGCATCTCGACGGGCCGCTCGACGTGGCGGCGCTGGAGGCGAGCCTGTCCGACATCCTCGCCCGGCACGACAGCCTGCGGCTGGTCTTCGCCCGCTCGGGCGAGAGGTTCGACGTGACGGATCCCGCGCCGGTGGACCTGCCGCTCACCGACCTGTCGGAGGCGCCCGACCCCGAGGCGGCGCTGGCCGGGATCCTGCAGGCCGAGGCCGAGACCCCGCTCGACCTGGTGGCGGGACCGCCGATCCGCTTCCGGCTGGTCCGCGGCGGCCCTGACCGGCACACGCTGGTCGCCACCGCCCATCATATCGTCTGCGACGGCTGGTCCTACAACGTGATCTTCACCGACCTCGCCGCGCTCTACGCCGCCCGCGTCGAGGGACGGGCAGCCGCGCTGCCGCCCGCACCCTCCTTCGCCGCCCATGCACTGGCGCGCCGGCCGCACGACCCGGCGCACGAAGCCTGGTGGCGCGGCGAATATGCCACCGTGCCTGCCCTGCCCAACCTGCCGGGCGACCGGCCGCATCCGGCGATCAAGAGCTTCCGGGGGGGCACCGTCACCGAGCGGCTCGACGCCGAGGTGCTGAAGCTCGCCCGGAAGGCCGGGGCGAAGCAGGGCTGCACGCTGTTCGCAACCCTTTTCGCGGCGCTGCAGATCACGCTTGGCCAGCTCTCTGCGGCTCAGGACGTGGTGCTGGCGGTGCCGACCGGAGGGCAGGCGCTCCTGCCCGATCCGAACCTCGTCGGCCATTGCGTGAACTTCCTGCCGGTGCGCGTGCCCTTCGCCGAAGGCGCCACGGCGGCGGATCACCTGAAGGCCGTGCGCGACAAGGTGCTGGCCGCGCTCGACCATTCCGACGTCACCTATGGAACGCTCGTGCGCGAGTTGAAGATCGAGCGCAGCCTGAACCGGCTGCCGCTGACCGAAGTGCAGTTCAACCTGGAAAAGGTGGCCGAGGGGCTGGCGATGCCGGGGCTTTCGGTTGCCACCCATCCGAACCCGAAGGCCGCGGTCAACTTCGACCTCTTCTTCAACATGATCGAAAGCCGCGAAGGGCTGCGACTGGACGTCGATTACAATTCCGACGTCTACGAGGCCGCAACCGTGCGGCGCTGGATCGGCCATTTCGCCCTTGTGCTGCGCGGGTTGGCCGAGGATGCCGACCGTCCGCTGGCGGACCTGCCGCTCGTCGAGGAAGGCGCGCTGCCCGCCCTTCCCGCCACCCTCATCGCACCCCCGGCCGCGCCCACGCTGCATGGGCTGGTGGCGGCCGCCGCGGCGCGCTGGCCCGAGGCTCCGGCCATCGAATTTGCGGGCCGCAGCCTCACCCATGCCGAGCTTGCCCGGCAGAGCGACGCGCTGGCGGCGCGGCTTCGTGCCGCCCTGCCCGAGGGGCGCGGCCGGGTGGCCGTGGCGCTCGAGCGTTCCGAGCTGCTGCCCGTGGCGCTTCTGGCCGTGATGAAGGCGGGCCATGCCTTCGTGCCGCTCGACCCGCGCCACCCGCCGACCCGGCTGCGCCATGTGCTGGAAGCCGCGCGGGCGCAGGCGCTGATCCTGCCCGACGCCATGCTTCCCGCCTATGCCGAGGGGCTGGAGATCGCCGCCATCGGGGTCGCGGGCGAGGCGCCGGAACCCGTGAGCCTGCCCGCCACCGGACCGGACGATCCGGCGTACGTGATCTTCACCTCCGGCTCCACCGGCACGCCGAAGGGAGTCGAGATCCCGCACCGCGCCGTGGTGAACTGCCTGTCGTCGATGGCGGCCGAGCCCGGCTTCACCGCCGCCGACCGGCTGCTGTCGGTCACCACCGTCTCGTTCGACATCGCCATACTCGAGCTCTTCCTGCCGCTGATTTCGGGCGGCTCGGTGGTGGTGGCCGCGACCGAGGACGTGCTCGACGGCTTCCGCCTCGCCGCGCGGCTGGGCCAGGGCGACATCACCGTAATGCAGGCCACCCCCACGCTCTGGGGGATGCTGCTGGAAGCCGGGCTGAAGATCCCCGCGGGGCTGAAGGTCATGGCGGGGGGCGAGCCGCTGCCGCTCGACCTCGCACGCCGGCTGATGGCGGAGGGGGCCGAGCTGTGGAACCTCTACGGGCCGACCGAGACGACGATCTGGTCGGCCGTGAACCGCATCCGGCCCGAGGATGCGACGATCACCATCGGCCATCCGATCGCCAACACCGCGCTCCATGTCCTCTCGCCGGAGGGCCGGCCGCTGCCGGTGGGGGTGACGGGAGAGCTGAACATCGGCGGCGCGGGCCTCGCCACCGGCTATTTCGGCCGCGAGGACCTGACGCGGCCCGCTTTCCGCAAGCTGACGGTGGGGGGGCGGACCCAACGGCTCTACCGCACCGGCGACCGGGCGCGGCTGCTGGCGGATGGCTCGGTCGAACTTCTTGGCCGCGGCGACGGCCAGATCAAGCTGCGCGGCTTCCGCATCGAACTCGGAGAGATCGAGATGGCGCTGCGCGCCGTGGACGGCGTGGCCCAGGCGGCGGTTGACCTGCGGACCAATCCACGCGGCGAGAAGCAGCTCGTGGCCTGGATCGTGCCCGAGGCGGGCGCCGATCCCGCACCCGAGACGCTGATGGCCGCGCTGGAGCGGGTGCTGCCGAACTACATGATCCCGTCGCGCTGGGTCACGCTGAGCGCACTGCCGCAGACGCTGAACGGCAAGCTCGACCGCAAGGCGCTGCCCGCGCCCGAGGCCGCGGCGCCCGTCACGCCGCTGCGCGAGCTGACGCGGCCCGCCACGCCCATGGAGGAACGCCTCGCCGGGATCTGGGCCGAGGTGCTGGGGATGGAGGCGATCTCGACCACCGACACGCTCTATGCGCTCGGGGCGGATTCGCTCACCGTCTTCCGCATCGCCGCCCGGATGCTCGATGCGGGCCTGAACCTCGAGGCGCGCGACCTTCTCCAGCATCCGACCATCCGCGACCTCGCCGCCTTCGCCGCGAGCCGCGAGGCCTCCGGCGCGCCCGCGGGCGCCCGGCCCTCGCTGCGCTCGTTCCGCCACGGCGCGCGGCGCGAAGGAGCCATCGCATCATGACCCACCCGCTTCCCCTGACCGAGCCGGTCGTCGCCCGCTTCCCCGCGACCGCCACGCAGCTGCGCTTCTGGTTCCTCGACCAGATGACGCCCGGCACCCCGGCGCTGAACGTGGCGGTGCGCTGGGAGCTCCGCGGCCAGGTCCTGCCGTCGAGCATCGAGGCCGCCTTCCAGCGCGTCGTCGACCGGCACGAGATCCTGCGCACGCGGCTGGTGGAGGAGGACGGCCAGCTGATGCAGGAAGTGGCGGCCGCGGTCCGCTTCCGCCTGAGCGTGGTCGAGTTGCGCGTCGCGGCGGGCGAGGACCCGTCCGAGCGGATCGAGGCCATCGCGCAGGAGACGGGCGCGGTGCCCTTCGACCTTGCCAAGCCTGGCCTGATGCGGGCGACGCTGGTCCGCCTGTCGCCGGAACGGGCGATGCTGTTGATCGTGGCGCATCATGTCTGTTTTGACGGCTTTTCGATCCGCGTCCTCGGCCACGAGATCGGCACCATCGCCGAAGCGATCGAGGCGGGCCGCGAGCCCGACCTGCCCGAGCTGCCGCTGCAATACGGCGACTACGCGCTCTGGCAGCAGGAATACCTCGCCTGCGGCGTCCTGGAGGAGGACGGCGCCTACTGGAAGGCGCAGCTGGCCGACGCGCCCTATTTCGAGATCGAGGCCGACTTCCCCCGTGCGAGCCGCCGCGGCACCGCCGCCGCCATGACTTCGGTCGTGCTGCCGCCGTCCTTCGGCGAGCGGCTCGAGGCCGAGGCGAAGCGGCGCGAGGTCTCGGTCTTCGCCTATGGCACAGCGGTGCTCTCGGCCTGCCTTGCGCGCTTCACGGGGCAGACCGACATCCTGATCGGGACCCAGGTGGCCAGCCGCAACGACGTGGATCTCGAGCCGCTGATCGGCGTCTTCATCAACAACCTCGTGCTGCGCCTGCCGACCGACCCCGAGGCGGCCTTCGCTGACCATCTCGGCCGGGTGCGGGGCGTGGTGCAGGAGGCGCTGGCGCATCAGTCAATGCCGTTCCACAAGCTCGTGGAGCTGATGAACCCGCCGCGCGATCCCTCGCGCATGCCGCTCATTTCGATCAACTTCAACATCCAGCGCACCTTCCTGCAGAACCGCCGCTACGGGAAGTTCGAGCTGCTCTCGGCACCGTCCCACACGCCGGGCGCGGTCTACGATCTGAACTTCCAGATCGTGGGGCGGCCCTCGGGCTGGCGGGTGACGCTGGAATACGCGACCGAACTCTTCCAGCCGGCCACCGCGCAGGCGCTGCTCGACCTGCTGGTGGCAGGCTTCGATCAGGCGCTGGACCATCCGGGCGAGCCGCTGAAAGCCCTGCCGCTCGACCATGCGGTGCTGGAACGACGCGACCGGCAGGCGGGGCGGCTCGCCCGGCTGGAAGCCGCCGCCCGCGACATGGGCGGTGTGGCCGATGCCGCGGCGGTGGCCGAGCCGGACGGCACCTATCTCTTCGTCGTGCCTCGGCCGGATCACGCCGGCCCGCTCGAGGACCTGCCGGCCGAGGTGGCGGCCCATCTGGCGACGCGGCTCGATCCGGCGGACGTGCCCTGGGGGGTGAGCCTGCTTCTCGCTCTGCCCCGCGACGCCGAGGGCAACCTGCGCCGCGACCGGCTGCGCGTGCCGAAGAAGCCGACCTCTGCCCCGGCGGCGCCCGCATCCGCCCCGCTCCGCAGCATCGAGGCGCAGCTCATCCGGATCTGGAAGGACGTGCTCGACCGCGACACGGTCGAGCCCACATCGAACTTCTTCCACCTCGGCGGCCATTCGCTCCTGGTGCTGCGGATGCTGACCCGGGTGCGCGACGAACTGGGGGCCGAGATCGGCATCGGCGCGATCTACGACAACCCGCGGCTCTGCGACCTCGCGGGCGTTATCCGCGCGCAGACGGCGCCCGCGCCCGCGCCGGACAAGGACGACTGGCGCATCCTGCCGCTTCAGCGGGGCGGCAGCGGCACGCCGCTGATCGCGGTCAACAACGCCTGGACGGCGACGGCCATCCACGCGGGCTTCTCGGCCGATCGCCCGGCGATCTGCGTGCGGCTGTTCGACGGCTCGCCGGGGCAGGAGCATGGCCGGCACAGCATGGAGGACATCGCCACCGACTATGCCGACATCATCCTCAGGGCGCAGCCGCAGGGGCCGTTCCTGCTGTTCGGCATCTGCGTCCACGGCAACGTGGCGCTGGAGGCCGCGCGGGTGCTGAAGGCGCGCGGCCACGACATCGCGGCGGTGGTGCTCAAGGACGTGTGGGAGCCCGGCTTCGTCGAGCGGATGCTGGCCGACCGGCGGCTGCGCTGGCTTGACCGGCGCCACACGCTGAAACGGCGGGTCCGGCGCTGGTGGGTGGGGCAGATGTCGACCGACGCCTTCCTGGGCGGCTACAGGATCATCCGCCTCTCGGGCGCGCTGCATGTCGCCCGCGCGCTGCGCCTGATCGGCCGCGTGCGCCGGACCGACCTGGAGCCGGAGGAGGAGGACTTCATCGACTTCCTCGTCGCCGCCCGCGACCGCTATCGCCCCGATCCCATCGACGTGCCGGTGCTGCATGTGGTGACCGACGACGTGCCGCGCGCACGGGGCTTTGATGCCTCCATCGGCTGGGAACATGTGGTGACGGGGCGGCTGAAGACCGTCCACATCCCCGAGGTCGTCGCGTTGGGCGCCTTGCGCATCGGCACCGACCGGCTGGCCGAGGAGATCGAGACCTTCCTGGCCGAAGGATCCTCGGGGCGTTGATCGGCCGCAGACGATCCCTTCGGTCAGTCGCGCAGGCGAAGCTCCACACCGCCGCCGCGCGCCTCGACCGCGATGGCGCCCATCGTTCCGGCCGCGGGCGACAGGTGGATCAGCGCCCAGTCCTGCGCCCGCTGCCCCTCGGCGCGGAGAAGGCGGGGCCGGTCGTCCGCCGTCACCTCGAAACTCGCGAGCGGCGTGTCGAGCCCGGTGCCGACGGCCTTCAGGAACGCCTCCTTGCGGGTCCAGAGCCGGAAGAAGGCCTCGTCCCAGGCGGCCCCCGACAGCGCCTCCAGGTCCCGCAGCTCGGCGGGGGCGAAGAAGCGGGTGGCCACGGCGCGCTCGATCGGGCGGATCGCCTCGATATCCACGCCCACCGCGGCCGTGGAACAGAGGGCAAGCGCCGCGCGCGCGCCGCAATGGCTGAGGTTGAACGAGGGGCCACCCGGCAGCTCGGGCCGGCCGAAGCGGTTGTAGCGGAAGGCGATCCGCGCCGGGTCGAGCCCCAGATGCGCGCCGAGCCGCTGCCGCAGCCCGCTGCGGCCGGCAATGAAGCGGGCGCGGAGCGTTCCGGTCGCGAAGGCGGCCGCCCGGGCGAGTTCGTCCGGCGAAAGCAGGGCTTCGTCGCCCGGTCGGTCCAGATCCCAGGTCCAGAGTTCGATGCGATGCGTCATGCGCCCGTCCTGCCGCAACCTGCGCGGAGACGGCAAGCCGGTTCCTGCGGGCGGGAGGCGGTGCTGTGATCCGGCCGGGCCTCGCCGCCCTCCTGCTCCTGGCGTTCGGGCTGGCGCTGGCGCTGTTCACCACCGGCCGGGGCGAGCGGCTGCTCGAGAAGGCCCGGCTCTGGGCCTGGCGCAACGGGTCGCCGGCCTTCGGGCACTCTGTCGAAAGCCTCGCCGTCCCGGCCGGCGACGGCACCCTGCTCGCCACCGACATCTACCTGCCCAAGGGTGCAGGACCCTTTCCATCCATCCTGATCCGCCTGCCCTACGACAAGCGGCGGTATGGCGAGGTGCTCCGCTGGGTCAGGCTTCTCAGGCCGCGGGGCTATGCGGTGGTGGCGCAGGACATGCGCGGCCGCCACGGATCGGAGGGAGTCTTCGCCCCCTATCCGCACGAACGCGCGGATGCCGTGGCGACGCTCGACTGGATCGTGGCGCAGGATTGGTCGAACGGGCGCGTGGGCACGGTCGGTTGCTCGGCGCTCGGCGAGACGCAGGTGCTTTTGGCGGCGGAACGGCACCCGGCGCATCAGGCGATGATCCCGCTGGGCGCGGGCGGTGCGATGGGCGCGCTCGATGGACGTGCGAGCTATTTCGGGGCTTTCGAGGGCGGCATCCTGAACCTTGCCTCGGCCTTCGGCTGGTTCGTCGCCTATGGCGGCAAGACCCCCGACCGGATGGCAGGGGTGCCGGTCGACCATGCCCGGGCGCTGCGCAGCCTGCCGCTGATCGACATGATGCGGCAGGCGCGGCCCGACCCGACCGACTGGGAGGATTTCCTGCGCCGTTTCGAGGACAGGGGCTACTGGAAGGCGGCGGGCTACATCGACGATACCGACCGCTTCGCCACGCCGGGGTTGATGGTGGACACCTGGTACGATCCGTCCATAAGCGGCAGCTTTGCCCTGACGAAGGCGATGCGGACGACGGCGCCCGGCCAGCACCTGATCGTGGCGCCGGGCACACATTGCAACCACTCCGGCGCGGCCAGCAGCGGGGCGGTCGCCGACCTGCCGGTGGGGCCTGAGGCGCTCCTGCCCTTCGACGAGATCTTCGTGACCTTCCTCGACCACCGGCTGAAGGACAGACCCGCCCCGGACCTGCCGCCCTATCTCTACTACATGCTGGTCGAGAACCGCTGGCGCGAGGCCGGGACATGGCCGCCCGAAGGCGCGGTCGCGCAGGAGATGCTCCTCGCCTCCGAAGGCCATGCGCAGACCGCCGCCGGGGACGGGCGCCTCCTGCCGCCGCCCGGCGCCGCCCTGCCCTTCCCCGGCGAGGCGCCGGCCGCCCCGGCCTCCGACGGCATCGTCTCGGACCCGGCCGATCCGGTGCCCTCGGTCGGGGGCGCCATCTGCTGCACGGGCGATCCCGAGGAACGCGCGGGGCCGCTCTACCAGGACCGGGTCGAGGCGCGGCCGGACGTGCTGGTTTACAGCTCCGCCCCGGCCAGGGCCGACCTGCCGATCGCGGGACCGCTCTCGGCGCGACTGCGCGTCTCGACCGACACGCTGGACGCCGACATCGTGGCGCGGCTTTCGGACGTGGACCCCGCGGGTCGATCCCGAATGATCCAGGAGGGCGCACTGCGCCTGCGCTACCGCAAGGGCTTCGACCATCCGCGCCCGATGGAGCCGGGCGAGGTGGCCGAGGTGACGGTGGAGATGCGCCATATCGCCTATCTGCTCAAGGCCGGCCACCGCCTGCGTCTCACTCTGGCCGGATCCAGCTTCCCCCGGCTCGAGCGCAACCTCAATACCGGAGGGGCGAATGCCGAGGAGACCGGAGGCCGTCCCGCCCGGATCGTGCTTCACACCGGCAGGGCCAGCGGCCGCGGCAGCGGCCCCACGTCCGGCTCCGACGGCACCGGGATCTCGGCGCTGAAGTTCTTCACCTTGAGCGAGTGACGACCGAGTTCGGAGGTGATGATCGCCGCGATCTCGCGCCGGAAACGCTCGGCGCTGAAGCGCTGCGCCATGCCCGCGATCCGCACGGGATCGAAGCGGGCGGCGTCGCGTTCGAAGCGCAGCACCGCCTCGCGGATGTCCTCCACCCCCTGCCGCTCGAAGAAGAGGCCCGAGACGCCGTCGGTCACGCTGTCGAGGATGCCGCCGCGTCCATAGGCGATGACCGGCGTGCCGCAGGACATGGCCTCGACCGGGACGATGCCGAAATCCTCCTCGCCGGGGAAGATCAGCGCCCGGGCCGAGCCGTAGAGCGCGGCGAGGTTTTCGGTCGGCACCCGGCCCAGCATCGTCACGTTGGGCGGCAGGTTCCGCGCGAGATTTTCGGATTCCTCGCCCTCGCCCACCACGAGAAGCCGCTGGTCGAGACCCCGGAACGCCTCGATGACGAGGTCGGGCCGCTTGTAATGCACGAGTTGCGACACGAAGAGGTAATGGCTGCGCTTCGTGCCCGCCAGCGGCAGCCGATAGGTCTCGAGATCGACGGGCGGGTTCACCACATCCGCCCGGCGGTGGTAGTAGCGCTGCACCCGCTCGGCCACGAAGTTCGAATTGGCAATGAAGCGGTCCACCCGCGCGGCCGAGGACACGTCCCAGATCCGAAGACGGTGGGCGAGGCGCGAGAAATAGAACCGCTTCAGCCCGGAAAGCCGACCGCGATAGGTGGGATAATGATCCCAGAGATAGCGCATCGGCGTGTGGATGTAGCAGATGTGCGGCACGTGCGGGGGCACGATCACCCCCTTGGCCGGACCGCTCTCCGAGGAAATCACCAGATCGAAGTCGGAAAGGTCGATCTCTTCCAGAGCGCGCGGCATCAGCGCGAGGTATTTCTGGTAGTGCCGCCGCGCGAAAGGCAGCTTGCTGATGAAGGTCTCGTGCAGCGGCCGGCCGAGGATCAGCGGCGACAGCTTGGAGCGGTCGGCGACATGGGTGAAGATCTCGGCCTGCGGAAACAGCCGCAGGAGTTCCTCGACCACGCGCTCGCCGCCCCGCATCGAGACGAGCCAGTAATGGATGATGGCAACGCGCTGTGCCCGGGTCTGCTGGTCAAGCATAGTCGTACCTGTACATTTCTCGGGCTGCGGTATGGCCCTTGCGGATCTGGGTGAGGACCGTGCCGATCACCGGCACCTCGGCCGCCTGCAATCGCTCGTAGGCATCGGCCACCAGCACCCGCGGGGTCTTGCCGCTGCGGACCACGAGGAGCGTGCTGTCGGTGTGGCGCGAGACGACCAGCGCATCGGCGATGTCGAGCACGGGCGGCGCGTCGATCATCACCACGTCGTAGCGCAGGCGGAGCCGGTCGATCAGCTCGCCCAGCCGCTGCGAGGAGAGCAGGTCGGCGCTGTTGGTCACCGAGCGCAGCGGGGCGAGGACGGTGAGGCCCCAGGGCAGCACGGCCGGCTGGAGCTGGGCCAGGTCGATCTTTCCGGCCAGGTAATCGGCCACGCAGCCCTTCTGCGAGCCGAGGTCGAACACCTTGCGCGTGATCGAGCGGCGCAGGTCAAGGTCGAGCAGGATCGCGCTGGTCGAGACCCGCGGCAGGGACGCGGCGAGGCCCGCGCAGGTGCTGGACTTGCCTTCGCCCTGCAGGGCGGAGGTCACCATCAGCACCTTGGGTCGGGCCACGCTGCGCACGTCGAAGATCTGGGCGCGCAGCGCGCTGATCGCTTCCATGTAGGGAGAATGGTCGGTCCGGGCCAGTTCGCGCGCCAGCCAGTCCGGCATGCGCCGCCTCCGCTGTTCGTAGGGGACGAGGCCCATGACCGGGCTCGACGTGATCCGGCGCAGTTCCTCGCTCGCATGGATCCGCCGGGTGAGCGCCTCGAGAAGGAAGGCCAGTGCCGTGCCGAAGGAAAGGCCGAAGACCCCGGCCACCGCCAGCATCAGCTTCTTGCGCGGCGCGGTGGGCCGGTCGGGGGGCGTGGCCACGGTGACGACCCGTGCATCCGGGCGCTGGAAGTCGGACTGCGCATTGGTTTCGGTCAGGCGCGACAGGAAGTTCTCGTAGACCATCCGCGTGGCCGAGGCCTGCCGCTCGAGCTGGTTGAGCTTGACCGCAGCGGCCGAGAGCTTCACCAGCCGCTGCTCGATCTCCTTGATCTGGTTCTGCAGCGCCAGTTCGCGCTGGGTGGCCACGTCCACGTCGCTCTTCATGTTCTCGATGATGCGCCGCACCTCGGCCTCGGTGCGCCGGTCGAGGTCCTGGATCCGCGCGTTCAGCCGGATCATCTCGGGATGGCGCCGGCCCAGCCGGTCGGCGTTCACCGCCTGCTCGCGCGCGATGTCGATCCGTTCGCGCTGCAGCGTCTCGAGCAGCGACGAGGACACCACATGGGCAACCGAGGTGAGGCCCGCCTTCTCGAGCCGTTTGGTCACGATCTCGTAGCGCACCCGGGCGTCGGATCGCTCGGACGCGGTGGCCACCAGCCGCTGGTTCAGATCGACCAGGAAGCGCTCGGTCGTCTCCTGGTTCGAGCCGTTCTCCTCGGAGGTGCGGGCCCGCAGGTCGATGATCGCCTGGTCGGCTTCCTCGACCGCGGTGGAAAGCTCTCCCAGCCGCTTCTGCAGCCAGGCGGTGGCGCGCAGCGTGATGTTGCGCTTCGACTCGATCTGGTCGGCGATGTACTCCTCGGCCAGCGTGTTGGCGACCAGCGCCGCGAGCTTCGGATCCCTCGCCTCGTAGGCGATGCCGATGGCATAGGAGATGCCGACCTGCGTCACCGTCAGCCCCGAGGAGATCCGCAGGATGGTGATGCGGCGCTTCTCACCCTCGGGCAGCGCGTCGCCCCCCTCGAGCGCGAAGTCAGGATGGGCGGTAAGGTTCAGCTTGTCGACGACCTTGCCGATCAGCAGGTTCGACTTCAGCGAGACGATCTCGCCCGCGATCACGGAGTTGGTGACGTCGAGGTCCGAGATCACCTGCTTGACGTCCGTCACCCGCTCCTGCCGCGTGTCGAGGATCACCTCGGTGTAAGCGGTGTAGGTGGGCTCCATCCGCTGGAGGGCGCCGAACATGGCCGCGACGACGATCGCGCCCGAGGCCAGGATCTGCCACTTGCGCCGGCGCAGGACGTCGACGGCGAAACCCAGGTCGACCGTCTCGACCGATGCCCGCCGACGGGCATCGGTCTCCTCCGCAAGGGGCGGTCGGACGGCGAACTCTGGCGTGGTCTGTTTCATTGCGTCTTCTCCGAGCTTTCCGGCGGCCGCAGGGCCACGACCAGCTGGTCGCCGGGCAGCAGTTCGGTCTGCCCGGTGACGCCGAGGCTGATGAGCTTGGCCTCGTTCCGGCGCCGGACCTCGTATTCGATGCGGTATTCGTTGCGGGTGTTGGTGGCGGTGTTCATCCATTGGCTGATCAGGTCGAGCCGCTCGGTGACAGATTCGAACTCGCTGATCTTCCTGTCCTTCTCCGCCTGGAGGAGCTGCGCCTGGGTCAGCAGGTCGGTGTTGCGGCCGGTCTCGAGCCGCAAGATCTCGCGCCGGTGCTCGCCCAGGATGCGCCGCGCGACCGACTGCTGCTCCTGGATCTGCAAAAGCTGGCCCTCACCCGCCTTGGCCGCCCGCTCGAGCTGCGACAGCGCCGAACTGGTGATGAGGCCGCCATGCGCCATCTCGCGCTTGCGCGACAGATCCTGGCGGTCATAGTCAAGCGCATCCAGCTGGACACGCTCGCGATCCGACAGAAGGCGGAGCTGCTCCTCGACCTCGACCTCGGCATTGGCCAGAAGCGAGCGCTGGACGCGGAAATTGGTCCGTTCGAGCGACATGATCTTGTCCTCGTTCGGCTTCAGCTCCTCGAAGTCCTCGCGCCTGATGATGCTGCGCAACTCCTGCGGAACCAGGGTCCACTCGATCGCCTCCTGGTTCTTGAGCTGCGCCTGCAACCGCGCCGCTCGAGCCGCAATCCGGGCAAGATCGGTCTTCACCAGCTCGAGTTGCTGCGAGAGCTTGCGCTTCTCCAGCACCCGTGCCTCCTCGTTCTCGTAGGAGAGCATGGCGCCGCCCGCGAGGCCCATGGCCTGTTCGGCCGTCAGGAACGGGTGGAAGTCGTAGTTGCCGGGCTTGCGCACGTCGCCGAGCACGAAGACCGGGCGGAAGGCCGCGACCGAAACGGCGAGCGTCGGGTTGATGTAGATCTCGCTCGAGACGAAAGCCTCGTGCAGCCGCGTGCGGGCCTCGTCCGTCGTGAGATCCGCGATACGGAAGCCGCCGATCAGCGGAAGCTGGATCGCTCCGTCGCTGCCCACCGTGTATTTCTGAGAGGCTTCGGAATCGTCAAGAACGTCTATCTCGATCTGATCGCCGATATTGATGCGGTAATCGTTCTTGCTTTCCGCTGCAAGCGTACCGGGAATTGCAGCCAGGAAGAGGAAAATGAATAGACGCAACATGATTTCCAACCGTATTGGTCCTTCATTTCGATAATTCATTACAGAAAATTTCTCGAATCGCCGGACCCGGTAAGGTCATTTGCAGGATAGCAGGCAAGGTCCGGGCGAGAACTTGTCTTTTGGAAGGAACAGGGGCCATGGGTCGGCATCCCGCTTCATCCGCTTCACCTACCTACACCATTAGAATGAGAATATTCGACGGTAAGGCATGAGCCTTCCCTCATCCCGCCATCGGCAATGTCGACAGGCCAATCCGCCGAAAGACACAGGAGACGGCCCGGATGGACCTATCCTGCGCGCCTTCCGGGCCCCAATAAGGCATAGGCCCGGCGTTGATGATGTGACCGCCCTCCGACGAGTTATGGCGGATTTTGGGTGACGCGGCCTGATCATGCGGCGCGGCTTTTGGTGCCGCCCATCTGGGCGAATTCGGCTTGGTCGTGCCTAGGCTCCAGACCCATTGATTTCGTGGGGATCGCGTGATTCAGGCCTCGCAAGGAGACCTGACCGATGAGCAACCTCTACTGGCTGTCCGAGGCGCAAATGGAGCGCCTGAAGCCGTTCCTTCCCAAGAGCCATGGCAAGCCCCGTGTCGACGACCGGCGCGTCCTGAGCGGCATAATCTTCATCAATCGCAATGGTTTGCGGTGGTGCGACGCACCCAGGGAGTACGGGCCGGCGAAGACCCTCTACAATCGCTGGAAGCGTTGGTGACCCGCACCCAGAGCACGGCATCCTGACGCAGTGGCCGGGTGGCATGCCATTGCTTGGCGCCGACGCCTCGCGCGGCGACAGCCCATAGGCCGGCGTGCGGGAGGCGCACCCGAAAGCACCCGGATTGGTCGGCAGTCGCCAGAATCCAACCGCCACCCGGCATCCCTCGACCGGCCAGCGCGTCGGCCTGAACGCACTCGATCTCCAGCGCCGCGCAGGGAACGGGACGCCCTTCCGCCAGCACCCTCCCCGTAAGCATGCCCCCGGGCGCCAGATCGCTCGCGCCCGGATCCGGAACGATCTCGGCCGCAAGCCCGAGAGGCGTCGCCCAGTCGCTCCCTGAAGGCCCGAGCCGGACGCGGGCCGTGGCGATCTGTTGCACATGAACCCGTGCGTCGGCGTCCCAGGGTGGCTCGGGCACCGCGACCAGCAGGTGATCGCCCGGCTGATCAAGGGCGAGCGTCGTTTCCCAAGCCATCGCCTCGTTCAGGGCACCCCGCGCGATGCAGGGGGACAGGCGCGGGCGCAGGTCGGTGCGGGTGCCGCGATGGACCAGGAAGACGGCGCGCGGCGCGGCCATGTCGAAGACGGCCCCGCCCGACATGGGCACTCCGCGCGCCAGCCGGACGGTCAAGGTGCCCGGCTGCTCCATGCGCGCGACGGGGATGTCGCAGAGCTGCAGCGCCGCGGGCG
This sequence comes from Cereibacter sediminicola, assembly GCF_007668225.1. Taxonomy (NCBI): domain Bacteria; kingdom Pseudomonadati; phylum Pseudomonadota; class Alphaproteobacteria; order Rhodobacterales; family Paracoccaceae; genus Cereibacter; species Cereibacter sediminicola. The sequence continues at coordinate 27,175 of NZ_VDEK01000020.1, forward strand.
TGGGGCGCGGCGCAAGGCTAAGCGCGCGGGCCGCCGCCATCATGTTGGCGTGGAATATCATGGGTCGTTGCCTTTCATCAGGGGCGGCCGGAGAGGGCCGCGCGGGAGAAAGGACGAACGGGATGAGAAGGCTCGGGCGTGCGCTCGCGGACCCGCCCGGGCCAGACGCGCACCCCGGCGTCCGGTCGAAGCCGCGCGGCCGGGGCCGGCGGGTGATCGGCAGGTCTCCTGGCTCGCGGGTCTCTGCTCGGCCGGCCTTCCCGGGAACTCCCAGTGGCATCTTCGGCGTCGCTCACCGCTCACAGTTGCGGGGGCAGCCGCGGTCTTGCCCCTCTGGGGCGCACCGCGTTCCCTTTTAATCCCCGGACGCCTGGACGCCCGGGGGAACCGATCACGCGCCTGTCTTCCCAGAGCCCCGTGCCGCCTGTCAACCGGAAAGCGAGGCGCCGCGGGGGCGGTTGACACCGGCGGCCCCCCGCCGCATCGTCGCGGTGCCCTGGTTCCCGCGGTGATCCCGCGGGCGAAGAGGGAAGCCGGTGCAACTCCGGCGCTGCCCCCGCAACTGTGAGCGGCGAGCCGTCTGCCATGCCACTGGCCCTCGGGCCGGGAAGGGGCAGCCGGCGTCCGAGCCGCAAGCCAGGAGACCTGCCGGGCCTTGACGACCATCCCGGGCGGCGGGCCCGGAGGCATGGGCCTGTGCGCTCGCGCCGGGATCAGCCACCATTCCGCCTTCCGGTCAAGCGACCGAAGGAGTGGCCATGGAGCCGAAAGACACCACCCTGAACGAGGCCTTCAAGGGCTTCACCAACCGCGACTGCCCGTTCCTGCCCTGCCATCCGGGCGTGAAGCGCGCGTTCAACTGCCTGTTCTGCTATTGCCCGCTGATCGCCTACGACTGCCCCGGGCCGTATGAGACCTACACCGACCGCAACGGGCTGGTGCGCAAGGACTGCTCGGCCTGCACCCTGCCGCACGACGGCTACCAGCAGTCGTGGAACTTCATCCAGAAGTGGCTGGAGTTTCCGCAGCCCTGGTCGGGCCGGCCGCAGACCGACCCGCCGACGCCGCGGCCCCGCCCGGCCGAGGGTGCGACCGAGGCCGTGGCCGAGGCGCATCGCCGCCACCGCGAGGGCTGACGCCGCGAGGTGCGCCGGGTATACCGCGGCCGAAGCGCCCCGGCGGCCTAGCGCGCCAGCCTCAGCAGCGCATCGAGATCGAGGTCCGCCTCGATCCCGTCGGCCAGCCGATCAAGCGCGGTCTCGATCCGCGCGGCGTGGTCCCCGGCCGATCCGGCGCCGCCCATGGCCTGAAGCCACCGGGCGCGGAAGGCCCCCGCGCCGAAGATGCCGTGCAGGTAGCTGCCCATCACCCGGCCGTCCGGCGACAGCGCGCCCTCGGGTCGGCCGTCCGGGCATAGCCACGGGCGGGCGAGGCCTGCGCCGGTCGTCACCCCCATGTGCATCTCGTAGCCACTCACCTGCGTTCCGCTGATCGCATCCGTCGCGCTGACCTCGCAAAGCCGCTTGGCCGGGCCGATCACGGTATCGATGTCCAGCAGGCCCAGGCCCTCGGTCTCGCCCGGCGGGCCCTCGATCCCGTCGGGGTCCGCGACGCGCCGCCCCAGCATCTGGAAGCCTGCGCAGATCCCCACCACCCGGCCGCCGCGTCGGACATGTGCGCGGATGTCGATGTCCCAGCCCTCGGCCCGCAAGGCTTCCAGCGCGGCGCGCGTGGATTTCGCGCCGGGCAGGACCACCACGGCGGCCTCGGCGGGCAGCGGATGGCCGGGGCGCACCCAGCGCAGATCCACCCCCGGCTCGGCCGCCAGCGGGTCGAGGTCGCAGGCATTGGCCAGCCGCGGGATCTCGGGCACCGCGATCACCAGACCGCGGCCGGGCTGCCGCATCTGATCCAGCGCCAGCGAATCCTCGGCCGGAAGGGCGCGGGCGGCCTCGGACCAGCGCACGAGGCCCAGCACCGGCCAGCCGGTCGCCTGCCGGATATCGTCGGCGGCGGGTGCGAAGATCGCCGGATCGCCGCGGAACTTGTTCACGATCACCGCTGCCACCCGCGCCCGCTCGGCCGCGGTCCACAGGAGATGATGCCCCAGCACCGCCGCCGTCACTCCGCCGCGCGAGTCGTCGGCCAGCAGCACCGCGGGCAGGTCCGCCGCGCAGGCCAGCCCCATGTTCGAGATGTCCTGCGGGCGCAGATAGCGCTCGGCCCCGCTGCCCGCGCCCTCGATCAGCACCAGATCGCGGCCCTCGCAGAGCCGGTTGAGGCTGTCCACCACCCGCGGCAACAGGGCGAGCTTCAGCAGCTGGTAGTCGGCCGCGGAAAGCCGCCCCTCGACCCGGCCCTGCACCACCAGCTGCGCGGTCACGTCGCTGTCGGGCTTCAGCAGCACCGGGTTCATGTCGGTGACGGGCGCCAGCCCCGCCGCGCGGGCCTGCAGCGCCTGCGCCCGGCCGATCTCGCCTCCGTCCACGGTCACCGCGGCGTTGTTCGACATGTTCTGCGCCTTGAACGGCGCGACCTGCAGCCCCCGGCGGGCAAAGGCGCGGCAGAGGCCTGCCACAGCCAGGCTCTTGCCCACGTCCGAGCCGGTGCCCAGCACCATCAGCCGTCGCGCCCTCATCGCGCCAGCGCCAGCAGCGCGTCGAGGTCGAGGTTTGCCTCGACATGGGTCGCCAACGCGTCCAGCGCCGCCTCGACCTGGCCCGCGTGATCGAGCCCCGAGGCCCGGCCCCCCATCGCCTCCAGCCAGTGCGCGCGGAAGCCGTCGGCGCCGAAGAGCCCGTGGACATAGCTGCCCATCACCCGCCCGTCGGCCGAGACCGCGCCCTCGGCCCGGCCCTCGAGGTCGAGCCACGGCCGGGCGAGGCCGGGGCCGTCCGTCACCCCCATGTGCATCTCGTAGCCGGTGACGCGGGCGCCGCTGATCCGGTCGGTCGCGCCGAGCGTCAGAAGCCGCTTCGAGCGGCCTATCACCGTCTCGACATCGAGAAGGCCCAGTCCCGGCGTCTCGCCCGGCGGCCCCTCGATCCCGTCCGGATCGCGCACCATGCGACCCAGCATCTGGAACCCGGCGCAGATCCCCACCACGCGGCCGCCGCGGCGGGCATGGGCGCGGATGTCGATGTCCCAGCCGTTCGCCACCAGTTCCTGCAGCGCCTGGCGGGTGGTCTTGGATCCGGGCAGCAGCACCACGTCGATGCCCTCGGGGATCGGCTCGCCCGGGCGGATCCAGCGCAGATCCACCCCCGGCTCGGACGACAGCGGGTCGAGATCGTCGAAATTCGCCACGCGGCTGAGTTGCGGCACCGCGATCCGCAGCCCGGCGCCGTCGCTGCGCAGCGGCCGGGCCAGCGCCAGCGCATCCTCGGCCGGCAGCAGCGTCGCGGCGTCGAACCAGTGCACCACGCCCAGGAGCGGCCAGCCGGTCTGCGCCGTCATCACCTCGCAGCCCGGCGCGTAAAGCGCGAAGTCGCCGCGGAACTTGTTGACGATATAGCCGCGGATGCGGGCGCGTTCCTCCTCTGTGTGCAGCATCCAGCTGCCGACCACCGCGGCCAGCGCGCCGCCGCGGTCGTTGTCGGTCAGCAGCACCACCGGCAGGTCGGCATGCTCTGCCAGCAGCATGTTGGCGATGTCCGACCGGCGCAGGTGGACCTCGGTCGCGGCGCCCGCACCCTCGACGATCATCAGGTCGGCCTCGGCCGCCACGCGGGCGAAGCTGTCCATGATGGCGGGCATCATCAGCGGCTTCAGCTCGTGGTAATGCTTCGCCGGCCAGTTCCCCAGCGCGCGGCCGCGCAGCACCACCTGCGAGCCGACCAGCGCCTGCGGCTTCAGGAGCACCGGGTTCATGTGGATGGACGGAGCCACCCCCGCCGCCCGCGCCTGCAGCGCCTGCGCGCGCCCGATCTCGCCAAAGTTCGGCCCGTCCGGTCCCGGCGGCAGATCGCTGTCGGCGGCAACGGCGGCGTTGTTCGACATGTTCTGCGCCTTGAACGGGGCGACCTTCAGCCCGCGGCGGGCGTAGGCGCGGCAAAGCCCCGCCACCAGGAGGCTCTTGCCGACGTCGGAACTGGTGCCCTGGATCATCAGGGCGCGCGCCCGCCGCGGCGGGGGCGGGTCGAGCAGCGGCACGTCGATCTGCGGCAGGGCAGGGCGGGGATGATGGGTCATTCGGCCTCCGGGGCCACAAGATGGAAGAACGAGCCGGTGACGCGCCCGCGGCGCGAGCCGGTCTCGGGCACCGGATTGCCCTCGGCGTCGGTGACGCGCGCGAGCGGCGCGTCGGGCTGGTCGAGGATGGTGGAATAGTGGAACTCGTGCCCCGCAAGGCGGGCGCCCGCGTCGTGTCCCGGCAGCGGCGCCAGCAGATGAGCGGTGCGATAGCCCAGATGCAACCGCCGCCGCTCGTAGCTGGTAACGAGGCCGAGGAGCCCCGCCATCCTGCGCCGCTCGCCCTTCGCATCCACCAGCGCCGTGCCGAGCGCCATGTAGCCGCCGCATTCGCCATGGACGGCGCGAGTCTCGGCGTGGCGGGAAAGGCCGGCGCGGAAGCTCTCGGCTGCGGCCAGCCGGCCCGCGTGCAGTTCTGGATAGCCGCCCGGCAGCCAGACCAGATCGGCCTCGGGAGGGGCCTCGTCGGCGAGCGGCGAGAAAGGCAGGATCACGGCCCCCGCCTCACGCCAGCCGGTCAGGAGATGCGGATAGGTGAAGGAGAAGGCCGCGTCCGCGGCGAGCGCAATGCGCTGCGCGGGCGGCGGTGGCAGGCGCCCGGCGACCGGCGGCGCCCCGGCGCGCGCCGCGGTGCGGATGGCGTCAAGGTCGGCGTGATCGCGCAGGAGCGCCGCGAGTCGCCCAATCGCCGCCTCCAGGTCAGGATGCTCGCCCGCCTGCACCAGCCCCAGGTGCCGCTCGGGCAGGACGAGATCGCTGCGCCTCGGCAGCGCGCCCAGCACCGTCAGGCCAAGCCGCGCCATCTCGCGGCGGATCATCACCTCGTGCCGCGCCCCCGCGACGTTGTTCAGGATCACGCCCGCGAAGTCCGGCGCCTCCGGGTGGCGCGCAAAGCCGAGCGCCGTTGCTGCGGCCGATTGCGCCTGCCCGCCCACGTCCAGCACCAGAACCACCGGCCAGCCGAAGCGCCGCGCGATCTCGGAGGCCGCCCCACGGCCCGAGCGCCCCGGGGTCGAGGTGCCGTCGTAGAGCCCCATCGAGCCCTCGGCGATCACCAGATCCGCCCCAGAAGCCCGCGACGCCAGCGCGCCCAGCAGACCTTCGCCCATCGACCAGCCGTCGAGGTTGAACGACGGCCGCCCCGCCGCCGCGAGGTGGAAGGCGGGGTCGATGTAGTCGGGGCCGTTCTTGAACGGCTGCACGACCAGCCCTTCGTCGCGGAAGGCGCGCAGCAGGCCCAGCGTCATCGTGGTCTTGCCCGATCCCGATCCCGGCGCGGCGATCATCAGCCCCGGCGGCCGGGTCATCGGTGGCACCGCTGCGCTGTCCCGCGCCGGCTGGGTCTTGTCGTCCTGCATCCGAACCTTCCCGTGTCGGCGGAACGGCATGCAGGGGCGGCGAGAGCCGGAAACCGGAACCCGTCGCCGGAACACCCCGTCCGGTCAGCGTCATGTCGAGCTGGCAGGTCTCCCGGCTTGCGGATCCCGGGCACGAAGCCCTGCGGTCGCCCCGCCTTCCCGGCCGGGGCCAGTGGCATCGGGGCAACCTCTCCGGTCACGGTCGCGGGGGCGGCGGCCCCTGGGCCTTGCGGCCTCTGGCCTTCCCTTTTCACCCGCAGGAAGCGGGCACCAGCATCGCGGCATCAAGGACCGTGCCCGGCCAGCGGGCACGGCGAAAGCGGCCCCCCGAAGGGGCCGCGGTGTCAGGCCGCGTGATGCAGCCGGTGGGTGAAGAGGCCGGAGCCCGCGAGGCCACGCAGCGACTTGGCGCCGGCAAGCACCGCCAGATCGGCCAGCGGCTCGATCAGCACCACCAGCATGTAGGCGCTGCCGAAGGCGAGGATCGAGGTCATGTTCTCGGCCCCGAACCCCTGGCCGAGGAAGGCCCAGAACGCCACCCAGGCCACCACGCCGCCCTGATAGGCGGTCGAGAGGGCCAGCGCCTGCCGGTAGTCGAGATCGACATAGGGCGTGTGCGGCGCGATGATCCGCCGGGCCAGCGCCTGCACGGCAAAGAGCGGCACCAGAAGCGTGGTGACGTTCATGCCGTATTGCGGCAGGTCGAAGGGCGCGAACAGCAGCCCCTGGATCAGGAGACCCAGCGCCAGCCCGATGGCCGCGGGCGCGGCGCCCAGGATCAGGAACAGGGTCGAGCCGAGGATCAGGTGAACCTCGGAGACGCCGACCGGATAGTGTGGAAGGATCTCGAAGAAGGCAAAGACCGCCGTGGTTGCAAGGGCGCTGCGCAGGGCCAGCGAGGCGAGGCCGGTTTCGCGCAGGGCCTCCCAGCCGAGCTTCAGCGCATGGCCGCCCGCGGTCGCCGCGGTGGCAAAGCCCAAAATGGCCTTGGCTCCGGTCACCAGACCGGGTTCGATATGCATTGTCGTCCTCCTGACCGTCATCCCCGACGGCGTTTGGGGTTGGGCCGGTGTACCGGCAGTGGCGGCGCGGATGCGCCCGACGGCAGGTCTCCTGACTCGCGGGTCGTGGCCGTCCCCGAACCTTCCCGGCCATCGGCCAGTGGTGTCCATCGGGGCGGCTCGCCGCTCACAGTTGCGGGGGCAGTCGCGGCATCGGGGTTGCCCCCTCACCGTGTTCCCTTTTCATCCCTCGGGCCTCGCGACCCTCGGGAACCGTCGATGACAGGGGGTGGCAGATCCGGGCCGCGCCGTCAATGCGCCGGCTGCTGCCCGATTGGTTGCGAACCTCATCCGCGACCTTTCGGCGCAGGGGGCGAAGGGCAAGGCATCTTGCCAGAACAGAAAGTCGCGCGCCGGGCCCCCTTGGCGGGTCCATGCAGGGACGAAGGCTCATTGGCGAGAGCAAGGGCGCCGATCGTCGAACGCTGGTTCGGAGCTTCGAGCGACGTCGTTCACGGGCGCGCGTCGGGACACAGCCCACTGGTGGCGTTATTGGCAGTCCGGATCTCCTGGCGCGAACCCGCGCCACGCACATCGATCAGAGCGAAACGCCCCGACCGATTGCGGGGCCGGGAAAGAGCCCGGTCGTGCGCCTTCAGCGTCCGAGCAGAACGGTCCGCAGGCTGTACTCGAGCGTCCGCTGCACGATGGTGGCGAACATCGCCTGTCCCACCATCTCGCCGACGCTGCGCGAGACGTTTTCGCCGATGCGGCCGCGGGCGGCGGCGGGCACCGGCGTCTCCAGCGGGACGCGGCTGACCTCGGGCGGCTCGCTGTGGGCACGCAGCACCTCGACCACCCGGTCGAGCGGGGCGAGGGCGCGATCGTAATGCACGACCACCGATGCCGCGGCGGGGTTGATCTCCACCCGCTCGACGCCCTCGATCGCGCGCAGGGCGGACACCAGAGCCTCGCGCAGGGTAGCAGCCTTCGGCATGCCGGGCACCCGGAAACGGGCGCGGCCCGGGACATGGTGGACGAAGTAGGACATGCCGTATGCCTCCTGAACTTGTGCCGGACCCCGACGGCCGGGACTGCATCTTACCCGACAAAAACCGTAGGAAACAAATCGGGGGCCGTCAATGTTCTTTTTCCGGCACAGGGGTCCGGGACGGCACATGAAAACGCGCGCAGCCCGGGCTGCGCGCGTTTTCAACGGGCATTGCCGTTTTCAGCGGCGTTCCTGCTCCGGCAGCCCGGCCCGGGCGAGCGCATGGGCCAGGAGCGCGATGGTCGAGCCGTTGTGCATGAGCGAGGCTGCGGCCGGCGCCAGCCACCCCGCCGAGGCCGCCGCGAAGAGGCCGGTATTCACCGCCATCGCGATCCTGAAGTTGGTGTCGATGATCTGCATGGCGCGCGTGGCGCCCTCGCGCGCATCGGCCACCAGCCCGATCCGATCGTCCATCAGGATGATGTCGGCCGTCGCGCGGGCAATGTCGGCGCCCAGCGGCATGGCGATGCCGACATGGGCCGCGGCCAGTGCGGGGGCATCGTTGATCCCGTCGCCCACGAAGACAACGCGCCGGCCTTCGCGCTTCATCGCCGTGACGATCTCGGCCTTGTCCTCGGGCTGAAGCTCGGCCAGCACCTGATCCAGCCCGAGCGCCGCCCCCATCGCCTCGGCCCGGCCGCGCCGGTCGCCCGAGAGCATCACGATCCGCGACACGCCCGAGGCGCGCAGCCGGTCGATGGTGGCGCGGGCGTCCGCCCGCAACTCGTCGCGCAGGCCGATCATGCCGATCGGCCGCGTGCCGTGGCCGATGAAGAGCACCATCTTGCCCGCCTCCGCCAGCCTGTCGACGGCGCAGCCGTGGGCGGCGAAGGAGACGCCCAGCTCTTCAAGGAAGCGGCGGCTGCCGAGGCGGACCATCGCCCCCTCGACCTCGGCGAACAGCCCGCGTGCGACCTCGGTGCCGACGTCGCCGTGCGGCAGGTGGCCGGTGCCCTCGCGCGTGCCCGCCGCCGCCACGGCCTTGGCCACGGGATGCGAGGAATGCTCCTCAATCGAGGCCGCCAGCGCCAGCAGCCGCCGCGCCTCCCAGTCGGGATCGAGCGAGATCACATCGGTCACCACCATCGCGCCGTGGGTCAGCGTGCCGGTCTTGTCGAAGACCACCGTGTCGATCTGAGCGAGCTTTTCCAAACAGGGGCCGCCCTTGATCAGCACCCCCGCCCGCGCGCCCTTGGCCATGGTCGCCCGCACCGCAACCGGCGTCGTCAGCTTCACCGGGCAGGCGTAGTCGATCAGGAACACCGAGGCGAGGCGCTTCACGTCCCGCGTCAGGATCAGCGTCGCCAGCCCGATGCCGAGCGTGGTGTAGACCCGGCGGTTGGCGTTCTCCTCAGCCAGCCGCTCGCCCTCGGATCGCGTGGTGAGCGACTCGTGGATGAAGGCCGCGATCCGTGCCGTCGTCGTCTCGTCGCCGACGCGCTGCGCCTCGATCCTGAGCCGCCCGCTCTCGACGGTCGAGCCTGCGATCATCGCGGCGCCGGTCTCCTTGATCACCGGCAGGCTCTCGCCCGTCACGGAGGCCTCGTTGACCTGCGCCCGACCGTCGATCACCACGCCATCGACGGGCACCAGCTCGCCGGCGCCAACCACGACCGTGTCGCCGGTCACGACCTCGCGGAAGGGGATGCGAAGCGTCTCGCCCTCCCGTTCCACCCAGACCGTCTCGGGGTGCGGTTCGAGTAGCGCCTGCAACAGCGAGGTGGCGCGGCGGGCGGTGGTTTCCTCGAGATACTCCCCGCCCGACATCAGCGTGTCTGTGAAAAGCGCGGTGCGGAAGCCGCCGCGCGCCGCGCCGATGCCCACGGCAAGCGCATCGAGCACCTCGACGGTGATCCCGTGGGTCACCAGCGATCTCGCACCCGTCAGAAGCCGCGGCGCGATCATCGCCCAGGCGGCGGCGGTGCCGAGCCGCGCCGGCAGCGCCGGCAAGGTCGCGATCAGCGCAAGGCGCAGCACCAGCGGCCAGAGCCGGGGCTCCTCCTCGTCGTCGAAATGGGCGGGCGCAGGACGCGGCACGGCATGGGCCAGCACGGCCGGCGGACCGCCCGCTATCCGCAGCACCGCACTCCGGGTCTCGGCCCGGCCGTCATGCTCGACCACCAGCGACCGGGCGGCGGCGTTCAGGCGCGCCGAGCGCACGCCTGGCAGGGTCAAGACCGCCTCGGCGAGGCTCGGGCCGAAGCCCGCCGACCGCAGGCGCAGCCGGCAGGGCAGTTCATGAGCAATCTCGACCGGCGCGGCCGGTTCGATAAGGCGTTCCGGCCGCGACATCGGATCACTCACCCTTGTGGGCGCGAACCTCGGCCTCGGCGTCGCGGAACCGCTCGCGGGTTTCCTGCAGCCCGCCCTGCAGCCCCATCCATAGCTGCATCGCGCCCCGCATCACGCTGCGCTGCACCGCCTCGTTCGAGAGGACATAGGTGATCGCGCCCCCCACCAGCAGCCCGGCCACGAAGCGGCCGTTCAGCATCGATGCATTGGCGGGCGTCGCGGCGGCCTGCGCGGTCGGTTGTGCTGTCGGGGGCCAACCTGCGGCGGGTTGCGGCCAAGGGGCAGGCTGTGCGGCCCAGCCCGGTCCGGGCCAGCAGGCGCTGCGCGGCACGCGGGCACCGCCCGGCGCCGGCGCGTAGCCGGGATACATGACATAGACGGGGGGGTCGCTGCTCATGGTCTCAGGCCTCCGGCGCGGACGTTTCGGATTTCCGGCCGCGGCCGGCAAGGTAGAGCGCGCCGACGCCGGCCGCGATCACCCCGGCCAGGCCGAGCAGCGGCGTCCGGCGCGCGACATGGGCGGCGGTGCCGATCACGACACCCGCGCCCGCACCGATCGCCGCATGTTTCATGGCCTACGAGATCGCGCTGTTGCGGGGGATCGAGCCGTCGGTCACCGAGGGGCTCTGGCTGTAGACGCTCCAGACCGTGGCGGCCATCGCCCCGGTGGCGCCCGCGCGCAGCACCGCATCGGCCGGCGGCACCATCCGCTCGACCTGTCGGGTCGCCACCCGGGTGTAATGCTGGATCGAACTCATGACTTGCGCTCCTCGCTGCCGGGCGTCCTGCCCGCTTCCCCCGACGCCATGAGGGCGCCGAGGATCGACCGGATGGCCGGGATATTGGCCACGAGCAGACCGGCTGCCGCGCCGAACATCGCGCCCTTCCAGAACTCGTGATCGCATGCGCCGAGAAGCCGGCCGATGGTGTCGGCCTTCACCTCGCCCCTGGCGAACTGCTCGAACATCTCCTGCATCGCCTCGGTATCGAGGCCGCCCGCGGTCGCGTCCGGCTGCGGTGCGGGATGCCCGCCGGGCATTGCGGCCCCCGGGGGGTAGCCCCAGCCGGGAAAGGGCGCGGCCACCGGGGGCACTTCGGGACCGTAGTAGTACCAGCCAGGGGGCGGTGCCGGGGGCCAGCCCGCCGCACCCGGATGGGCCGCGAATGCCGCGCCACCGAGCTGCTGCGCCCATCCCGGCGGCACCGCCTGAGGGGCTGCGGCGCCCCAACCGGGCCCGCAGCCCCAGCCCGGCGGCGGTCCCCAGCCGGAGGCGTCGCGCTCCTCATGATCGTTCTTGTCCGACATTCCGCACTTTCTTTCTGGTTGCCCTCGCCGAAGGTTCGAGCGTGCGGCTCTCGAATCCTTGATGCAGATCAACCCGGTGCGGGCCGCAGGACTGGAGGTGGTCGTTTGCAGGCAGATCGGCGGCGGGGTGCGTCAAGCTGACGCCCGCGAAAGCCCGACAAAAACACTAAACCGGAGCCGAACGGGTAGGGCCGCGGGGGGCGGAAACAGAATCAATGCATTCAGGACAGATTCCGCTGGCGATGGTGCCCGAAGGGCGGCGGGCGATGGTGATCGCGCTTGTAGGAGGATCCGGGATGCGCCGCCGGATGGCAGATCTCGGGATCCTTCCCGGCCACGAGCTGCAGGTGGTTCGCGGCGGCGAGTGGGGTCCACTGATCGTCCTGGTGGGCGAGACGCGACTGGCCCTTGGACAGGAGGTCTCGCGCAAGATCTTCGTGATGCCCGTGCAGTCCTGACGCAGGAACAACGAGCGCAATCAGTTGGTGACCGCCTGGACGGATCGGGCGCGCATCGGCCCGTCGCCTTCCGGCGGATGGTGCTGCTCCGGTTCCCCCGGCCCACGGCCGCTGCCATCCGCCGGTTTGACACCGATCCGGTGCCCGTATATTCCGACAAAAATACTAAGGTTAGCGCCTCGGAGCATCCTCATCATGACGGCCTTTGACCCGGAACTGGCTGATCTCGCGAGTCGCGCGGCGCGCGCCGGCCGGGTGGCATTCTTTGCCGAGGAAGAGGCCATTCCCATGCTCGTCAGGCTGATCGGCCTCTTGCCCGATGATACGGCGGGCCATGCCTTCATGTCCTCCGCCGATCCGATGGCGGGCGTGCTCGCGGGGCCGCGCGGCCTCCATCTGCGCCGGGTTGGTCGGGGCGGGTCCTCCGGGCTCTTGCATCGGCTCGAGACGCTGGCATCGCCGGCAGCCGGCGGTCCGCGCTTCGTCTGGTTCGGTGGCCGGCCCGGCAACGCGCTTGAGGCACAGGCCATGCTCGCCGCGGGCGCGCGGCCTGTCGGGCAGGATTTCGCCGTCTCGGTCTGTGCCCACTGCCCGCTGAGGCAGGCCGTGCTGGGACGTGCGGCCGCACCGCAGCGGGCCGCGGCCCCTGTGCCCTCGCCGCGTCGCGCGCCGAAAGCGGGTTGACCGCAAAGCGCCCGCCGACGGCCTACCTGCGGCCGATGGCGATGAGCGCCCCCGCCAGTGCGGCCAGCGCCACGGCAGGCGCCCAGAGCACGATCGCCGAGCCGATGCCGAGCCGATCCAGCGCAAGGAAGCCGCGTGCGGGTCCTGCCGCCCAGTGCAGCGCCAGCATCAGCCCGGTGCCCGGCACGCTCCAGAGCAGCGCCGCGAGCGGGCGGCGCCCGAGGAACCCCGCGCCCAGGTGCAGCAACATCACCGGACCCGCGCCGCGCACTGCCGCTCCGAGTGCGGTCGCAAGCATCAGCGCCGAGACCCGGATGTCGAAGGGCCAGAGCGCGCCCCGCCATGTCACCGCCGCGAGGCCCGCGGCGATGACGAGGAGCGCGGCGAAGCCAAGGGCCAGAATCCGCGCCCGCATCAGAAGGTCATCCGCGCGCCGAGGTAGAACGCCCGCCCTTCGCCCGGCAGGAATGCCGCCTGTCCGGTCGCCGCGGTATCGACCGTCAGCGTCGAGGCGGCGTAGTGCGCGTCGGTCACATTGGTGATCTCGGCCAGCAGCGAGAGCCGCTCGTTGACCCGATATTCGCCCCGCAGGTCGGCCAGCAGGTAGCTCTCGGCCCAGAGCGTGTTGGCATTGTCCACCGGCACGTCATCCACCCATTTCAGCACCCCAGTCAGTGTCAGCTCCGGCGCGACCTCCCAGCCCAGCGTCGCCGAGACCACATTTTTCGGCGCCCCGGCAAGGCGGTTGTCGCCATGGGTGGCGTCATCGTCGAAGCGGAAGTCCTGCCAGGTCCAGGCCAGCCGCCCGGCAAGGCCCGGTGCCAGCTCCGCCGCGAGTCCGGCCTCGAGCCCGCTGTGGCGCGTGCGTTCGGCATTGACCGAGGCAAGCGTGGCGCCGGTCAGGTCGCGCAGCGACAGGATCTCGTTCTCGATGCGCGAGTGATAGGCGGTTACGTCCCAGCCGATCCCGCCCCGCGTCCCACGCCAGCCAAATTCGAGCGTTTCAGCCACCTGCGCCTCGAGGTCGGGCGTGGAGAACATCGCGCCAGCCGTGACCGGCGTGGGCCGCCCCGGTCCGGTGTTCGGCGTGCCGTTGACGGTCGCCAGCAGGTCGTCCTGCGTCGGCGACTCGAAACTGCGCGAGACCGAGGCCCAGAGTGTCTGATCCTTGGAGGGCTGCCAGGTCAGCGCCAGCGACGGGCTCCACCCCGAGTAGCTGCGCGCGTAGCCGGTTGCGGCGGTGGGCACCGCGCCGTCGGGCAGCCGCATTCCGGGCATCATCGGGTTGTAGCCGACCGTCGGCCGCGTCGGGTCCGTCCAGAGGTCGTCGTTGTCCCGCGTGGCATGGGTGAAGCCGAGGCCGGGCGAGAGCGTGAGCCCCGGCGCCAGTGGCAGGTTCGCCCCGGCATGAAGTGCCAGTGTCGAGGAGCCGAGCGTATTCTCGCCAAACTTCGGCCCGGCCTTGCCGCCGAGGTTGTGGAAATAGCTGCGGTTGGCGGTGCCGACCGACCAGCGCGCTGTGGCCTCGATGAGCGGCAGCGGCCCGTCCCCCCTCAGCGCGTAGCGCGCCGACAGCGTGCCGTCGAGACTGTCGGTGTCGCGCATCCCGGCCGAGATCGGGAAGGCGAAGCGGTCGTCGGTGCGGCTGGCAGAGAGGCCGAAGTCCCACAGATGCCGGCCGAGGTCGATCGTGGTGCGGCCGCCCGCAAGGATCTGCGTCGTCTCGCGGAAGGGCCAATCGCGCAGCACGTTCGGCCCCGGACTGGTCGGCAGCCCGCCGACGATCACCGGCCCTCCGTGGACGCCGGCCGGATCGTTCTCCAGCGCCTCGGCGGTGACGGGCCCGGGGATCTCGAAGCTCAGGTCGGTGGCGGTGACGAAGAGCCGGGTGGAGGCCGCGCCGGTAGCGACGTCAAGCGTGCCGCCCAGCACGGCGCGGCGCGAGGCGTTGTTGGCCTCGCGGAAGCCATCGCCCTCACTCAGCTCGAAGCGCAGCAGCCCGTCGGCCTGCGCGCCGTCGAAGGCGGTGCTGCCCGCGAGGCTCCGGCGGCCGAAGCTGCCGGCGGCTGCGGTCAGGGTCGTGCCCGGCGCGGTCGCGGCCGAGGGCGAGATCAGGTTGATCGCGCCGCCCAGCTGCGCGGCCCCCAGCCGGTTCGCCGCCGCCCCGCGCCAGACCTCCAGCGCCTCGGCCTGTCCGGGCGCGGCAAGGCCCACGACATAGGCGCCGTCAGCCCGGTTCACCGGCATCCCGTCCTGCAGCACCAGAAGCCCGCGCTCGGTCGGGTTCTGCTGCAGCCCCGAGCCGCGGATCTGCAGCCGCGGCTGGTCGTTGCCGCCGAAGAACTCCTGCACGACCACGCCGGGCAGCGCGACCAGCGTCTCGGCCATCGTCGGTGCCGGGCCGCCGGGCGGGGCCACCACCGAGGCGCCGCCGGGCGCCGCGAAGATCCGCGCGCGCAGCGCCTCGATCCGCGCGGCGGCGGCATCGAGCGCCTCGACCACGATCGGCGCCAGCTCGATATCCGCGCCCGGTCCCGCCGATTGCGCGAAGGCGGGCGTCACCGCGGTCGCCAGTATCAGGGCCATCGGCCCCGTCCGTCCTGTCATCATCGTCTCCATGAGGTTCGGCGCGGGTGTCTGGCGGGGCGGGGCCCGTGGCTGGCACGCAAGGTCAAGGGGTCAGCAGGCTCTGCCGGCGCCGAGCGTCCGCGGGTCGCGGATCGAGGGCCAGGCGGCGGAGAGCCAAAGAAGGAAGGCTGCCGCCCAGAGGAGGCTCGCCACCGCATGGCCCGGCCAGCCGGCGAGCGGGGCGAGGATCCCGGCCTCGGGCAGCACCCGGACAAGGCAGGCCACGACCAGCGCCACCATCGCGAGGCGCATCGCCAGCGGCAGGCCGAGGCCCATCCCGGTATGCATCCGCGTGGCGATCGACAGCACCGCCAGCACGCCGAGCCCCAGCCCGCCCATCAGCGCCAGATGCGCGCCGCCCGCCTCGGTCAGCGGCAGGCCAAGATGCGCCGCGCCGATCCAGACCAGCCCCGCGCCCGCCAGCGCCGAGGCGCCCGAGAGCGCGAGGATCTCGGCCCGGACGCTCTCGCGGCCGATGAAGCCCTCGGCCGTCCGGTCGAGGAAGGCGGCCCCGGCGGCGATCCAGAGCCAGCCGCCGACCGCCTCGGAGATCCCGGCAAGCTGACCCGTCAGCGCCAGCGCGACAAGGCCCGCGGAGAGGTTCATCCGGCCGGGATGCGGACGGTAGGGCGAGGTCTCGCCCGTGGGATCGAGCACGAGGTTGGTGACCGCCACCGCGATGCGGGCAAGCGACAGGGCCAGCACGCCCAGGAGCACGAAGCCCCCCGCCTGCGCGCCGGCGATGGCCATTCCGGCATCGCCCGAGATCATCCCGATCCTTGCCCAGACGGCCGCGGCAAGCAGGGCCAGAAGCCAGCCGGTGAAGGCCAGAAGCCGGGTCGTCCGCCGTCGCCATGAGAGGTGCATCAGCCAGACGGGCAGCGCTGCCAGCCACAGAAGATCCGACGCCGAGGCGAGGGGCAGCAGCAGGTCCGACCCCACCAGCCCGACCCCCCGCGCCACCATCCAGGCCAGCGCCATCAGCCAGAGCACCCGCCCGCGCGGCCGCTCGGTATCGCTCCATTCCGGAACCGCTGTCAGCAGGAAGCCGATCAGCGCGGCGCCGAAACTGCCCCAGATCATCTCGACCCGGTGCCAGACGCCGGCCGGCAGGTCGGTCGCGCCCAGAAGGCCGTAGCCCTGCACCACTACCCAGACCACCGGCCAGAGCGCGGCATGCAGCGCGGCCAGCGGAAAGAACAGCCGGAAGCCCTCGTCGCCGACGATCCCGGACAGCGTCGGAACCGGAGGCGGGTTGAGCGGGGGCGGGGCGCGCAGCCCGGTCAGCAGGGGATCCATCGCGCTCACGCCAGCCGCCTTTCGTCGATGTCATGGATGCGGCGGAAGAGCGGATCGGCCAGCCAGCCCTGCACCCGCGCGAAGATCTCGGCGTCGCTGCGTGCGCCGGGCGTGCCGGGGACGGTGCGGCTGCCCAGGATGCCGCGGCCGCCCGCGTCCAGCACCAGGATGCGATGGGCGATCCGCGCGGCCTCGGCCAGATCATGCGTGACGAAGAGCGCCGCGAACTCGCCCGTGGCGGCGGCGGCGATCACCAGATCCTGCATCCGGCGGCGCAGCGCCACGTCGAGCGCGGTGAAGGGCTCGTCGAAATGGATGAAGTCGGGACGCGCGACCAGAGCCCGGGCGATGGCCGCGCGCTGGCGCATCCCGCCCGACAGCTCCACCGGATATTTCCCCAGATCGGCGGGATCGAGCGCCACACGCGCCGCCGCATCCTCGGCCGCCGTCCGCGCGGCGCGGCGCGTGTGCCCGGCGATCCGCAGCGGATAGGCGATGTTGTCGCGCGCAGTGGCCCAGGGCAAGAGCCGCGGCTCCTGGAAGACCATTGCCTGCCGGCGCCAGCCCCGCGTCACCCGGCCCTCGACAGGCTCCACGAGCCCCGCGGCGATATGGACGAGCGTGGACTTGCCCGAGCCCGAGGGGCCGACCAGCGCCACCACCTCGGAGGGCGCGACCGTCAGATCCACCTTCGCCAGAACCGCCCGGCCGAGGAAGGCATGGCCCACGCGCTGCATCGCCAGCATCACCGCTTCACCCCCCAGGGCCGCGCCGCCTCGCGCCAGCGCTCCAGTTCGGCCCGCACCGGATGGATCAGGCCGTATTCCACCGCCACAAGCGCCGCGACGGTCAGGATTACCCAGGCCAGCGCCTCGGCGATGTCGAGGTTCGCGCGCGCCAGCGCCAGTGCCCCGCCGATGCCGCCCGCGTTGGCCAGAAGCTCGGCCATGACCGCCACCTTGAAGGCCGAGCCGAGGCCGAGGATCAGTGCCGGGAAAAGGTGCATCAGCACCTGTCGGAGCCCGACGGTCAGGAAGCGCCGCAGCGGCCCCGCGCCGAAGGCCTCGGCCATCGCGTCAAGCCCGCGGTCGCGCGCGGCCACGCCCTCGGCGGCGCCGGCGAACAGCACCGGCAGAGTGCCCACCGCCACCGTCACCACCACCGTCCCGTCGGTTGCGCCGAACCAGATCATCGCCAGCACGATCCAGGCGATCGGCGGCACCCCGAGGATCACCGTGATCAGCGGCCGCGCCAGCCGCATCGTCGCCGGCGAATAGCCCGCGGCGATACCCGCAGCCCCTCCGGTCAGCGCCGAGAGGCCGAAGCCCTGCAGCGCGCGGGCCGTGGTCTCCGCCGCCAGCCGCCATGTCTCGGCCTCGGCCAGCAGCGCCGCGACGGCGGTGAAGGTCGCCAGCGGCGCGGACAGGATGAAGTCGCCGTAAGTCTCGTGGCCCGCCTGCCAGAGCGCCGCCAGCAGCGCGAGGCCCGCCACGCCCGACCAGCCGCCCCAGAGGAAGCGGAAGATGCGCTCGAGCCGGGAGAGGACGAAGCCCATCGCGCCCTCAGACCAGATAGAAGCCGTCGCCGGGCAGGCCGCCGCCGATCAGCTTCGGATCGGCGGCGGCCAGCGCCGCCAGCATCGCCTCGATCTGCGGCCGCGCCACGCGCGCAGGCCGCGCCACCAGCGCCGAGCGCGGGATCGAGCGCGCAAGGACCGGGGCGGGTATGCCCAGATGCCGGGCGGCCGAGGCCGCGGCGGCGGCGGGGTCGGCCAGCACCGCGGGCAGCACCCGCGCGAGCGCCTCCTGCAGCAGGGCCGGCGCCTCGGGGTTCGCCGCAAGGAACGTCGCGGTGATCCCCAGCCCGGCCTGCGGCAGCGAAGCGCCGAGCCCGGTGATCCGCCCCCATTCGCCGGTGAGGTCGAGCACGCGATGGAGCGCGCGGCCCGACTGCTCGGCCTTCATCTCGGCCAGCGACGCCGCGGGTTCGGGCAGCAGCGCCACCTCGGCCCGGCCGGTCAGCAGAAGCTGCGCTGCCTCGATCGGCGTGCCGGCCCCGATCAGGGTCAGGTCGGCCTCGGACAGCCCCCGCTCGGCCAGCAGCCGGCGCAGCAGGATGTCGGGCATGTCGTTGCGGAACGGCACCACGACCCGCCGGCCCCTGAGCGCGGCCACGTCGGTGATCGAGGCATCGCCAGACAGCATCCCCGTCAGCCCGTCGGTCATCACATTGACAAGGCCCAGCCCCAGCCCGCGGTTGTGGAGGTTCGCCGCCACCTGCACCGGCAGGATCGTGACCTGCATCGTGCCCGAGGTCAGCCCCGCGCGCATCTCGTCGGGGCTGCGCCAGGGACGGAAGCTGACCTCGGCCGCCAGCCCTGCGAAGGCGCCGACAGCGACCGCATGGGCCAGCGTGATCGAGGGTCCGGCCGGCGGTCCGGATAGCTCGAGCCGCGCCGGCGCGGCGCGCGCCAGCGCCGGTGCCGCCAGTGCCGCCACCGCCGTGGCCAGAAACCGCCGCCGTCCGAAATTGCCCATCGCCTGCCTCCGTTCCTGGCTGGCCACAGCCTTAGGCGCCCCCGGCAGGGGCAAGTTTGTCCTGGCGCAAACTGCGGCTTGATTTATCCGATAAAAACAGTCAGTCATTTCTGACCCAGCCAGCGCGCATCCCCAACGGCGCCCCAGCCCCGGCAGATCGCATCATCCCGCGCCCAAGCGGCGCCGAGGCCGGAGATACCGATGACCCATACCGACCCCCGCCAGCGCGACGCCCAGGGCTGCCGCAAGGGCAAACTCTTGTCCGACTGCGGCTTTGACGAGGTCGAGCGGCGCGCGCTCACGCTCATGCGTCACCTCTTTGCCGGGATGGCGCAGAACCGCCCGCCGGGCGCGCCCGAGGCCGTCATGCTCGCCCGCACCCTCCTGGGGCCTGCGAAAGGCGACCAGGCCATGGCGGCGCTGCTGGGCTTCGTCCAGACCATGTCCCTCTCGCGGAGCGAGCCCTTCCGCTACGCCAATCCCTTCTGCTCCGGCTGCGCCGCGCGGATCACGGCTGACGAGGAGCGGCTCGTGCGCGTCCTGCACCACGTCCGCCGCGGGCAGGAGGGCCGGGCGATGATCCATGCGTTGATGCTCTGCGAGGCACGGCCGATCGGCCCGCTGATCGAGGCAGCCCATGACGTGCATCGGGCCGCGGAACCCGCGCGCTTCGCCTGAACGCGCGATCCCTCGACGGGAGAAGAGGTGCCCCGGATCCGGTCGAGGACCGAAGGCGCCTCTGGCGCCACCGCCCCCCCCCGTGCCGGAGGCGTGCCACTCCCGCGGCTTTCGATCCGAGCCAGGCACCATGAGGGTGCGTCACCCGGCGGCTTCCGCCGGGTGATGTCGTCTCAATCGCCGGCCAGAACCTTCTGCGCCGAGCGGCCGCAATGCACCACCGGCGTGGCCTCGGGCTCTGGCGTGCAGGCTGCGCCCCCGGCCAGTGGCGCGACGGTGAAGCCGCCCGATGCGGGAAGCTCCACCCGATAGCGGTTGACCTCGGTTTCCGGCGCGGCGCCGTGCTCGAAGGGGGTGAGCCGCAGGCCCGTTTCGCCGCAGACCGCGGCGAGTGGGGGCCGGCCTGACCGGGTGAGAATGGCGGTGCCGGTGGTCCGCGCCAGCGCGCAGTCCTCCGCCCCCGCCTGCTCGCTCAGGGTCACGCGGGTCGCGCCGTCATCGGTCAGTGTCAGGACAAGAAGTGCCGTCTTCAGCATGGCGCCTCAGAACGTCTTGGTGAGGAACAGGTTGATCGACCGCTCGGCGCCCGGCAACTGCGCATAGGGGCTGTAGGACCGGTCGGTCAGGTTGTTCAGTTCCGCCACCAGCGACAGGTCGTTGCCGAACTCCACATCCGAGCGCAGGTTCAGCGTGCCGTATCCCGCGGCCGAGGCGGCGACCGTCCCCGATGAACCGCGGTAGTCCACCGCGCTCTCGCCCCGAAGGAACAGGTCGAACGTGCCCGACAGTGCGGCGGTCTGCCAGCCCTTCCGCACCCCGATCCTGCCGGCAAACTCGGGGCTGCCGCTGTCGAAGGTGCTGAACCCGTTGGAATAGGTCAACTCTCGGCGCAGCGCCGCGACCGAGACATAGGGCGTGAGACCCCACTGCTCCAGCTCGTGCTCGGCGTGAAGCTCGAGACCCCAGCTTCGCGCCTCGTCGACGTTCTGGTAGGTGTAGACGGTCCCCGTCACCGGGGCCGTCGCGATGTAGTCCCTGGCTTCGGTGTAGAATACCGTGGCATCGACCATCGTCGCCCCGGCCGAATAGCGCGCGCCAAGCTCGAAGGTTGTCGAGGTCTCGGGATCAAGGTCGGGATTGCCGACGATGGTCTGCCCGCCGCCCGTCGTCGTCAGGAACATCTGCCCGAGCGTCGGATAGATGTAGCCCTGCGACAGGTTCGCCCGGAAGGCGAGGCTGTCCGAGGGCGAATAGACAAGCCCCATCGATCCGAGCGCAAGGCTGTCCGAGGCGTCGGAGGTGGGATTTCCCACTCCATTGGTCGAGGATGCGAGATGGCTTGCGGTCACGTCATACCAGCGTCCGCCAAAGGTCGCGGTCAGCGCCTCGGTCAGGTCGATCTCGTGCTGGGCGAAGACCGAAAGCGTTTCGATCTTGGCCTCGTCGCGACGCGCAGTGGTGGTGACGAAGCCGGGCGGCGTCATGGTGGTGTCGGTCAGCTTGTCGCTCGTCAGCCGGTCGTCCTCGTATTCCAGGCCTGCGACGGTGCGGGTGTTGGGCGAAAAACTCATCTCGGCGCGCAGGTTCAGCCCGGCGGTCTCCTGCGCATCCTCGGAATTCGACAGGACCCGGATCTGCATCGGCCCCGCCGCAACGGAGACATCGTTGGTGAAGGTGCGGTCGATGGTCTGGCGGTAGAGGTCCGCGCTCAGCCGCGTCAGCCAGGGCGTGAGATCGGTGCCCTCGTAGAAGGTCGAGACCTTGCGCAGATCGCGGTGCGGCAGCTCGATGCGGAAATCCGGGCCGCCGGTGTAGACGTTCGCGGCAAGGTCATACCTCTGCGCCCTGAGCCCGAAATAGTGCTGGCCCAGCCGGTAGCCGAGATGCGCCGACAGGTTCCGGTCCTGCGTGTCCGAAGGCTCCAGCATGCCGTCCGGCGTCTTGCGGTCGCCCTGGTCCATGCGCCCGAAGCTCAGGCGGTAGTCGAAGGCGCCCGCGCCGGCCGCGAGCGTCCCCGCCGCGCTGGCCGAGAACCGGTAGCCGTCGGTCGCGGACATGTAGCCCGCGGTCGTGCTGAATTCGAGGGGCACATCGGCGCCCTTCCTGGTGATGATGTTGATCACGCCGCCGATCGCACGGCTGCCCGAAACCACCGAGGACGAGCCGCGCACCACCTCGATCCGCTCGATGGTGGTGGGATCGACGAGGATCGGCTGGCCATAGTTGGTGTGGTCGGTCAGCTTCTGCCCGTCGATCAGGATGGCCACCCGGCGCGAGGTCTCGCCGCGGATCGAGACGCGCTCGATCCCTTCCTCGTTGATCTGCACGCCCGGCACGTCGCGCAGCAGCGAGGCGATCGAGACGGGGGCCGTCTTGCTCAGGGTCTCGGCGGAAATGACGGTGATCGAGGCCGGGCTTTTCATCACCTCGGTCGGAAGTCCGGTGCCGATGACGGTGATCTGCTCGAGTTCGAGGACCTCCTGCGCCAGCGCGGCGCCCGCCGAGCCGAGGGCGGTCCCGGCAAGAAGAAGGAAGGTGAGGGAAGATCGGAACATGGTGAAGCCTTTGCGTCAGCTGTGCAGGAGATGCCTGGCAATCGGCTGGGCAGGATGTGAAGCGCCGTCAGGAACGGCGGCAGCGGGGAGGGCCGAGTCCTTCGCCGCCCTGAAGAAACCGGATCATGCCGCCTGCGCCCGCCGTTCGGCCTCGAGGATGGCGGCAAGCCCCGCGTGATGGTCGGGGTGGCGCAGAACGAACCCCGGCAGCGCCCGCAGGCGCCCGTTCAGGATCCGGCGGTTCTCGGCGTAGAAGGCCGCCATGACGGGCGGCAGGTCCGCCTCCTCCAGCGGCACCTCGGGTGGCGGGGGAAGGCCGAGCAGGGCGGCGGCATGGGCCAGAACCTCGGACGAGGCCGCGGGGCAGCCATCGGCGAGGTTGAGGATGCGCCGGCCCGCCGGATGGCTCATGGCGGACAGGACCGAGCCGGCGATGTCCTCGACATGGATGCGGTTGAACACCTGGCCCGGCTTGACGATCGCGCGCGCGCCGCCGCGCCGAAGCTGGTCGAAGGCCGAGCGCCCCGGCCCGTAGATCCCCGAGATGCGCAAGAGGTCGATCGCGGCGCCGCGGTGACGGGCCAGCGCGCTCCAGGCCCGCTCGGCCGCCACCCGCCCCAGCGCATCGGCCGATTGCGGCGCGACCGAGCGGGATTCGTCGATCCACGCCCCGCCGCAGTCGCCATAGACCGCGGTCGAGGAGAGATAGCCGATCCAGACCAGACCGGGCAGCCGCACCAGCGTCGCCCGATGCGCGAGGAAGGCCGGGCAGCCGAAGCGGCCGGGCGGCACCGAAACGAGGATGTCGGTCACCCCCTCCATCGCCTCCGCGGGAAGGGGTGCCGTGCCGTCGAACACATGGGCCGCGACGCCGTGTGCCCGCCAGTCGGCGGCGCGGGCCTCGCAGCGCACCGTGCCCGAGACGCGCATCCCCAGGGCCATCACCTGTGGCAGCAGCGCCCGGACCGAGTAGCCCAGCCCGAAGCAGAAGAGATGCCGGTCCCCGAGGTTCATGGCCGGCGCCCCGCGAACCGGGCGGCGGCGGCCTCGAAGGCCGCAACCTGCGCCGGGATCAGTTGCCGGTCCGGCCCGCGGCCGAGATAGACCTTGAACATGCAGGCGCCCGTCACGGAATAGAACTGCACCGAACGGGTGGGCGTGCCGAACAGGTGGCGGGTGACGAAGGCCACCGTCCGGCAGGCGTCGATGCGCAGATGCCCCCCGATGGGCTTGCCATTAAGGTTGAGGAAGCCGCGGCCCTCGCTGCCCTTCGGCAACTCGCCCTTGGCCTCGAGGATCACGTCGCCCGTGTTCACGACCAGCGTGATCTCGCCCCAGCCCGCGATCTCGTCCATCACCTCGACGAAGAGGCTGCCCGGCAGGCACAGCGCCTCGCCCGCGGGCAGGGCGGCCAGCACCTCGGAGGGCGTGGTGCCGGTGCGGGCGGCCACATCCTCGAGCGCCGACCCCGGATTGGCCTCGAGATCGGCCCGGATCGCGGCAAGCGCGGCGGGGGGGCAGGGTGAACTGGCTTCAGGGGTCATGACGGACATGAGGATCTCCTTGCGGACGGGGATGGACGGAAGCAGAGGTGCCGGAACGCTCATCCCGGCACCGCCCGGTGTCGGGGACTTTCCTGGATGAGCCACTGGATCAGGTGTCCGGTCAGCGTCACCTGCCAGAAGCGCCCGGCAAGGGTCAGGTCCAGGAAGCGGTGGTTCGGGCGCATCAGCCCCGCCTCGCACCACTGGTCGAGAAGCGGCGCCGCGACGGCTGCGAAGTCGGTTCCCAGCGCCTGCGACACCGGAAGCGGGTCAAGCCGACCCCGCTCCATCCCCGACCGCAGCGCGTTCAGCGCCGGGGCAAGCGGCCCCGCCTGCATCATGCCCGTGGTCAGGCAGCCGCCGCTGCCGGCGCGGTCGAGGTAGTCGGCAAGCCGGGGAAGGATGCGGAAGCCCGTGCCGCCGAGGTTGCCCCCCGCGCCCGCGCCGAAGGCAAGGCAATGGGCGCCCGACTTGGCCTCGAAATTGTAGATGTTGCGCTCGCGCGTGCCCTGCCGCCAGTGCGAGCACGACAGCCAGCGCCAGCCGGCCCGGTCCATCGCCTCGGCGCCGGCGCGGTAGAACCGCCCCAGATGGTCGCGCGGCGCCGGTGTCAGCTTGCCCTTCTCCTGCGCCACCAGAAGCGGGGTGCCGGGGATCAGGTTCAGCGCATAGAGGTCGATCCCGTCGAGCCCGAGGCCCGCCGCCAGTCCGACATCGGCCGCGAAGCTTTCGGGCGTCTGGTCCGGCAGGCCGAACATCAGGTCGATGACGACGGCGCCGCGGTCGAGCGTCGCGAGGGCTTCGAGAAAGCGCACCGCCTCGGCGCGGCCGGCGCGGCGGCCGAGACGGCGCCGCAGGCGCTCATCGAAGCTCTGCACGCCCAGCGAAACCCGGTTCACCCCCGCGTCGAAGGCGGCGCGGGCCTTGTCGAGCCCGAAGGAGAGGATGCGGCCTTCAAGCGTGATCTCGCAGTCGGGCGCGAGCGGCAGGTGCCGCCGCACGCCCTCGATCAACCGCACGAGATCGGGCGTCGCGAGCGCCGTGGGCGTTCCGCCGCCGAGATAGACCGCGCGCAGCGGCTGGCCCTGCTGCGCCGGGGTCGTAGCGCCGCGCTCCAGTTGCGCGAGAAGCGCATCAACATAGGTCACGCCCGCGTCGGCCCGCCAGGGGTTCTGGTAAAACCCGCAGAACAGGCAATGCGTCTCGCAGAAGGAAACGTGGAGATAGGCGATCGAGGCGCCGCTGCGTGGGCGGGCGTGGATCTCATGCCAGAGCGCTTCGACCGCCTCGGGCGGGACGGGGCGCGCGCCCGTCGTTGGATGCGCGGCGCGCTTGGGCGGGAAGGCGTCGGTCAGCAGGTCGCCGCCGGTGCGGGCGAAGAACTCGGCCGCCGCTCGGGGCGCATCGGGACGGGAAAAGGGGGCTGTCGCGGTCACGATCCTGATCCGGTCCTGGGCAAGGGGCACTTGCAGGGGGCCGGGCAGGATGCTGGTGCCTGGTCGGGAAACTAACTCTTTTGACCAGCTATCCGCATCCACGGCAGAAGGCAATGGCCTCGGACCTCGCGCGGTCAACTCAACCGTCGCGGGCATCACGACCACCGTCTTGCCAAGCCCCAAAATCAGAGTAATCTGGTCAACAAATATCCGCGCTATCCAGCCGCCGGGCCAGAGAGGCGCCTTCCCGTCTTCCACCGGAGGCCCCATGCTCGACAGCGCCTTTCCCGCGATGCCCCGCCACATCACCGATCTGCCCGAGGGCCCGGTGGCGCTGACCGCTCATCCCGAGCGGCTGATCCCTTTGCTCGAGACGATGGGCAGCCTCGTTGCGGCGACCGCCAATCCGGCCTGCCGGATTGCCCGGACCGGGCCCTATCGCGACTATCAGGGCGGTGCCCATGCGGCGATGGTCTTTCACGAGGCGGTGGACTTGCGCTTCTTCCCGGCGCACTGGGTCCAGGCGCGGGCGGTCATGGCTGAAGGCGCCCGCGCCATCCATGTCTTCGATGCGGCGGGGGATGCGGTCCACTGCATCACCGCGACCGAAGGAACCGACCGGGGCCGCTGGGCGGATCTCGTGGCGAGCCTTGCCACCGACGCGCCGACGCCGCCCCTTGCCGAACGCCCCGCGCCCGAGGCTCCGCGCGCCAATCCGGCCCGTGCGGGCGAGCTGCGCGCCGACTGGAACCGGATGACCGACACCCATCAGTTCCTGCGTCTCGTCGCGCGGCTGAAGATGAACCGGCTGGGCGCCTACCGGATCGCGGGCGAGCCCCATGCCCGCGCGCTACTCCCGGATGCGGTGGCGCGGCTGCTCGGCGCGGCCTCGGCCGATGGCCTGCCGGTGATGGCCTTCGTCGGCAACCGGGGCTGCATCCAGATCCACGGCGGGCCGATCCCGGGCCTCGCGCTCGACGGCGACCGGCTGACGGTGCGCAACCCGGATCTGTCCTTCGACCTCGACTGCGCGCGGATCGCCGAGGTCTGGGCGGTGACCAAGCCGACGCGCGCCGGCCCAGCCGTGTCGGTCGAGTTTTTCGAAGCGGATGGCAGCCTGATCGCCCAGCTCTTCGGGATGCGGCGGGCGGGCGAGGCCGCCGTCGCCGCCTGGGAAGCCCTCGTCGCCACCGAGACCACGGCCGGGGCGCGGGCATGATCCGGCTGATCGGCGTCCTTGCGCTGGCCCTCGCTTCGCCCGCGGCGGCCGAGCCGCAGCGCATCCTGTCGATCGGCGGTGCGGTGACCGAGATCGTCTACGCATTGGGGCAGCAGGATCGTCTGGTCGGCCGCGACACGACCTCGAGCTGGCCGCCCGAGGCCGGGGCGCTGCCGGACGTGGGCTACATGCGTGCGCTCTCGCCCGAGGGGGTTCTGTCGCTTGTCCCCGACCTGATCCTTGCGGAAGCGGGCGCGGGACCGGCCGAGGCGATGGAGGCGATCCGCGCCGCCTCGGTGCCGGTGGTGACGGTGCCGGACGTGCTGTCGCCGGAAGGGGTTGCCGACAAGATCCGCACCGTGGCCGAGGCGCTGGGGCAGCGCGACCGGGGCGAGGCGCTGGCCGGCACGGTGCTGGCCGAGATCGAGGCGGTGGCGGCCAGCACCTCGGCCGAGCCGCAGAAGCGCCGGGCGGTGTTCCTGCTCTCGACCACCGGCGGCCGGTTGATGGCGGCGGGCGAGGGAAGCTCGGCCGAGGTCATGCTGCAGCTTGCCGGCGCCGAGAATGCGCTGTCCGGCTTTCAGGGCTACAAGCAGGTCTCGGACGAGGCGATGATCGCGGCGGCGCCCGACGTGGTGGTGATGATGGCGCGCGACGAGACGCCCGCGGCCGCGGACATCTTCGCCCTGCCCGCGCTGGCCGCGAGCCCCGCGGCGTCGGGACGGCAACTGGTGACGCTGGACGGCCTGTTCCTTCTGGGCTTCGGACCGCGGACCGGCCAGGCGGTGCGCGCGCTGCATGACGCGCTCTATCCGGCGGGGGGCTGAGGTGACGGCCCTCGCGCCCCGGCTCGACATGGCTCCGCTTCGGCCGCCCCTTCCGCTGGCGCTCGCCCTGCTGGTGCTGGCGCTGCTGGCGGCCGGCGGCTTCAGCCTGTTTCACGGCGCGACCGACGCCTCGCCGCTGGCGCTGCTGACCGGCGAGGCGAGCGCGCGCGACCGGCTGATCGTCGTCGACATCCGCCTGCCGCGGCTGGCTATGGCGGCGCTGGTGGGCGCTGCGCTGGCGGTGTCCGGCGCGCTGATGCAGGGGCTGTTCCGCAACCCGCTGGCCGATCCGGGCCTTGTGGGGGTGGGCGCCGGCGCGGGGCTTGGCGCGGTATGCGCGATCGTGCTGGGCAGCCTGATGCCGCCCGCGCTGGCGGCTCTGGCCGGGACCTACGCCGTTCCGGTCGCGGCCTTTGCCGGCGGCTGGATCTCGACGCTTCTGCTTTACCGCGTGACCACACGGAACGGGCGGACCTCGATGGCGACCATGCTGCTTGCGGGGATCGCGCTGGGGGCGCTGGCGGGGGCGCTGACCGGGGTGCTGATCTACCTTGCCGACGACCGGCAGCTGCGCGACCTGACCTTCTGGGGGCTCGGCTCGCTGGCTGGCGCGACCTGGACCAAGCTCGCCGCAGCGGCACCCCTGATGCTGGCGGCGCTGGCCGCGGCACCCCTGCTGGCACGCGGTCTGAACGGTCTTGCGCTGGGAGAGGCGGCGGCGGGCCACATGGGCATCCCGGTCGAGCGGGTGAAGTCCGGCGCCATCGTCCTTGTCGCCGCGGCGGTCGGGGCGGCGGTGGCGGTTTCGGGCGGCATCGGCTTCGTGGGCATCGTCGTGCCGCACCTGCTGCGGCTGGTGATCGGGCCGGATCATCGCGGCCTGCTGCCAGCCTCGGCGCTACTGGGCGCGCTGGTGCTGATCCTGGCCGACACGCTGTCGCGCAGCATCGTGGCCCCGGCCGAGCTTCCGATCGGCATCGTCACCGCCGTCATCGGCGCGCCGGTCTTCCTCTGGATCCTGCTGCGGCGACGCAGCCTTCTGGACCTCTGATGCTGAGCGCAGACAACATCTCGGTCAGCTTCGGCCGCGCGCGGGTTCTGGAGGGCGTCGGCTTCACCGCCTGTCCGGGCGAGGTGACGGCCATCGTGGGGCCGAACGGGTCGGGCAAGACGACGCTTCTGCGCGCCATGACCGGTGAGCTGCGTCACGCCGGCCGAGTCAGCCTGAATGGCCACGACTGCGCGGGGCTGAAGGGCTGGGAGATGGCCTTGCTCCGCGCCGTGCTGCCGCAGGCGACGGCGCTGGCCTTCCCGTTCACTTTGGCCGAAGTGGTGCGGATGGGCCTTTCGGCCGGGCTCCATGCGGGCCGGGATGAGATCGTGCGGGCGGCGCTCGCCGCGGTCGACCTCGCCCATGCGGCGGGGCGGTTCTTCCAGGAACTGTCAGGCGGCGAGCAGGCACGTGGCCATCTTGCCCGCGCCCTGGCGCAGGTCTGGGAGCCGGTGGTGGACGGCGCCCCGCGCTGGCTGTTCCTCGACGAGCCGGTGGCGAGCCTCGACATCGGTCACCAGTTGCAGGTGATGGACCTCGTCAGCCGCTATGCCGCCCGCGGCGGCGGGGTGGTGGCGGTGATGCACGACCTGAACCTGACCGCCATGTTCGCGAACCGGGTGACGCTGCTCGACGCCGGCCGCGTTCTGGCCGAGGGCACCCCCGCCGAGGTGCTGACCGACGGCCATCTCTCGACGGCCTACGGCGCCGCGCTCCGCGTCAACCGGATCCCGCAGCAGGGCACCGTCTTCCTGTTGCCGCAGGCCGCGGGCGGGCGAGAGGCGCGCATCTCCTGACGCCGAGGCGCCACGGAATGGCAAGGAAGCCGGGTTGAGGCCCTGCGTGCGGTCGTGTGTATGCCACGCTCCGGCTTGCTGCGTTGGCGCGGCAGATCCTCGTGCCGCACCGGGGCGAGGTCGGTCGTGGAGAATGCGTCCACTCGGCTTGCGAAGCGATATATTATAACATACGGTCCGCTCCACCCGACGCCAGAGGAGCCCGCGATGACCGACACCCGCCTGCCCGTAACCGTGCTTTCCGGCTTTCTCGGCGCCGGCAAGACCACGCTTCTGAACCACGTCCTGGCCAACCGCGAGGGGCTGCGCGTCGCCGTCATCGTCAACGACATGTCCGAGGTGAACATCGACGCCGACCTGATCCGCGCCGGCGGCAGCCTGTCGCGCGGCGAGGAACGGCTGGTAGAACTGACCAACGGCTGCATCTGCTGCACGCTACGCGACGACCTGCTGACCGAGGTGCGCCGACTGGCCGAGGAGGGGCGCTTCGACTACCTGCTGATCGAATCCACCGGCGTGTCCGAGCCGCTGCCCGTCGCCGCCACCTTCGAGTTCCGCGACGAGGAGGGACGGTCGCTCTCGGACATCGCGCGGCTCGACACGATGGTGACGGTGGTGGATGCGGCCAACCTCACCCGCGACTTCTCGGCGCAGCATTTCCTGAAGGACCGCGGCGAGGCGCTGGGGGACGAGGACGAGCGCAGCCTTGTCCAGCTTCTGACCGAGCAGATCGAGTTCGCCGACGTGATCGTGCTGAACAAGGTCTCGACCGCGACGCCCGAGCAACTCGCCAGCGCGCGGGCGATCCTGCGGGCGCTGAACGCCGATGCGGCGATCGTCGAGACCGACCACGGCCGCGTTCCGCCGCGCGCGATCATCGGCACCGGGCGCTTCAGCTTCGAGGCCGCCCACCGCCACCCGACCTGGGCGAAGGAGCTGTACGGGTTCGCCGACCATGTGCCGGAGGATGCGGAATACGGCATCACAAGCTTTGTCTGGCGGGCCGAACGCCCCTTCGACCCGGCGCGGATCGCCGAGTTCTTCGACACGCCGCTGCCCGGCGTGATCCGCGCCAAGGGGCATTTCTGGATCGCGACGCGCCCCGACTGGGCGGGCGAGTTTTCGGTCGCCGGGCCGTTGGTCGAGGTGAAGGGGCTCGGCCTCTGGTGGGCGGCGGTCCCCGAGGCGCACTGGCCGCCCGAGGCGCGCGAGCGGATGGCCGCGCGCATCGCCGGCGAGTTCGGCGACCGGCGGCAGGAGATGGTCTTCATCGGCATGCTGGGCGAGATGAACCGGGCGCGGATCTCGGCCATGCTCGAGCGCTGCCTTGTCCCCGAGACCCGTTTCGCGCCGGAGGTCTGGGAAGGTCTGGCCGACCCGTTCCCGCGCTGGGGCCGCGCGGCATGAGGCGCAACCTGCGAACCTCGCTGCGCACCCGTGCCCGCGAGCATCCGATGCTGGCGCACGACCGCCTGCCACCCGCCGCCCGGATCTGGGTGACGCAGGCGGTGCTGCCCTGGTCGGCCGCCTCGGTCCGGCGGATCTGGGCGCGGGCGCTGGCGCGATCCGGCAGCGAGGCGGCGGCGCTTGCGGCCCTTGCCGCGGCCGAGGCCGCCACCCTGGCCCGCGAGGCGCGCCACGGACCTTCCGCAGGTTGTTGACAGGCCCGGCACTTTCGCCCATCACAGGGGTGCTTTGGTTCCCGCGGCAGCACCGCGGGCTAAGAGGGAAGCCGGTGACAGGCCGGCGCTGCCCCCGCAACTGTAAGCGGCGAGCCTTGCTTCGACACCACTGGCCTCTGGCCGGGAAGGGAAGCCGGGCGCCCGAGCCGCAAGCCAGGAGACCTGCCAGGGCCACAGAGACGACCACGGGCGGAGGGCCCGGGGGACGTGGTGCCGCAGCGCCTGCACGCGCGCGGCCGACCGTTCCCCGCCCGCCGTTCCCACGACAGGAGAGCGGCCCGGTGCCCCGACAAGACCTTCCCCCTCCGCAGGCCCGCGCCTCGCCCGCGCGGCGCTGAGCCCCTATTCCCATACCCTCCAACGGAGTTCCCCATGCTGCGCCGCATGACCCTTGCCGCGTGCCTCGTCACGCTTTGCCCGCTGCCCACGCTCGCCCGCGACGGCATCTTCGACATTGCCGCGCCCTTCGAGATCAAGGGCCCCGACCCGTCGCTTTCGGGCGATATCTTCCTGAAGATGGATCTCGCCGAGACGCTGGTGAATGCCGACGCCGAGGGCCGGCTGCTGCCGGGTCTTGCCGACCGCTGGGATCTGTCCGACGACCGGCTGAGCTGGCGCTTTCACATCCGCCCGGGCGTGCTCTTCCATGACGGAACCGTGCTGACCGCCGAGGCCGCGGCAGAGGCGCTGCGGATCGCCCGCTCGCGCGAGGGGCTGCTGGCGAAGGCGCCGATCGCCGCAATCGAGGCCGAAGGCGACGCGGTGGTGATCGCGCTGACCGAACCCTTCGCGGCACTGCCCGCGTTCCTTGCCGAATACCGCTCGCAGATCCTTGCGCCCGCGGCCTATGGGCCGGACGGGCAGGCCACGGCGGTGATCGGCACCGGCGCCTTCCGGGTGACGCGGTTTGCGGCGCCCTCGACCATCGAGGCCGAGCGGTTCGAAGACTACTGGGGCGGCAAGGTCGCGCTGGAGCGCGTGACCTATCGCGCGGTGGGCCGGGCCGAGACGCGGGCGCTGATGGCCGAAAGCGGCGACGCGGATCTGGTGATCAATCTCGATCCCGCCTCGGTCACGCAGCTGCGCCGGGTGGATCGGGTCGAGGTGCTGTCGATCCCGCTGCCGCGGGTGTTGCTGCTGAAGCTGAACGCGGGCCATCCGTTCTTCGACACGCCCGAAGAGCGGCTCGCGCTGTCGCAGGCGATCGACCGGGCGGGGCTCGCGCAGGCGGTGCTGCGCTATCCGGCGGCGGCGGACCAGATGTTCCCGCCCTCGATGCCGGGCTGGCATGTCCAGGGGCTGGAGCCGCTGTCCCATGACCCCGAGGCCGCCCGCGCGGCCCTTGCCGCCCAGGGCTGGCAGCCCGGCCCGGATGGCGTGCTGGAGAAGGACGGCCAGCGGTTCGAGGTCGAGCTGGTGACCTATCCCGACCGGCCTGAGCTGCCGCTGACCGCGGCTGTCCTGCAGCAGATGTTCGCCGGGATCGGCGTCGCCGCCACGATCAATTCCACCAACTCGTCCGAGATCCCGGCGCGTCACGGGGCGGGCACGCTGCAGATGGGGCTGTTCGCGCGCAACTTCGCGCTGGTGCCCGATCCGGTCGGCACGCTGATGCAGGACTATGCGCCGGGCGGCGATTGGGGTGCGATGGGCTGGGACAATCCGGGCTTCACCGCCACCGTGCAGGCGCTGGCCCGCGGCGAGGGCGGCGATGCCGAGCGCGCCGGGCTGGTGGCGACGCTTCAGGACGAGCTGCCGGTGCTGCCGATCGCCTGGTATCAGCAGACCGCGGCGGTGGCGCGCGGGGTGACGGGGGCGGCGCTCGACCCCTATGAGCGCAGCTTCGGGCTGAAGACCATGGCTTTCTCCGAATGAGCGGGGCGCTGTCGCAACTGGGCTTCCGGCTGGCGCAGGCGCTTGGCGTCGCGCTGGTGGTGGGGCTTCTGTCCTTCCTGATGATGCAGGCGCTGCCGGGCGACGCCGCCTTCCGCATCGCCGCGGGGCGTTATGGCTATGATCTGGTCACGGCCGAGGCGGCCGCCGCGGTGCGGGCGGAACTCGGCCTGGATCGCGGGCCGCTGGCGGCCTTTCTCGGCTGGATGGCGGATCTGGCGCGGCTCAACCTCGGCACCTCGCTCGTGTCGGGCGAGCGGGTGAGCGACGAGATCGCGCATCAGCTGGGCGCGAGCCTGCAGCTGGCGGGGGCGGCCCTGGCGCTGTCGCTGCTCATCGGCCCGCCGCTCGGCCTCTGGGCCGGGCTTCATGCCGGCGGGGGGGTCGACCGGGCGCTGCTGGTGGCCTCGGCCGCCTTCCGCTCGGTGCCGCAGTTCCTGATGGGGCTGGTGCTGATCGTGGTGCTGGCGGTGCAGTTCCGGCTGCTGCCGGCGGCTGGCCACGGGGCGCCCGCGCATTTCGTGCTGCCGGCGCTGACGCTGGCCTTGGGGCTGGCCGCCGCCTCGGCCCGGATCACGCGCGATGCGATGGCCCGGATCGAGGCCAGCCCGCATTATGCCTTTGCCCGCTGGAAGGGGCTGTCGGAGCGACAGGTGCTCTGGCGACACGGGCTGCGCAACGTGGCGGCGCCGGTGCTGACCTTCCTCGGCATGCAGTTCGTGACGCTGGCCGAGGGCGTCGTCGTGGTCGAGACGATCTTCGGCTGGCCCGGCATCGGCCACGCGCTGATCCACGCGGTCTTTCACCGCGACGTGCCGATGGTGCAGGGAACCGCGCTGGTGATGGGGCTGGGCTTCGTGCTGGTCAATGCGCTGACCGACGTGGCCGTTCGCCGGATCGACCCGCGGGGGGTGGGGCAATGAGCGCCGTTCGGATGGGGCCGCTGATCGGCTGGGGGATCCTTGCGCTGGTGCTGGCCTTTGCCGCACTCGCGCCGCTGGCCGATGCCGTGGGTCCGCTGCGCCAGAACCTGATGCGCGTGCTGGCGGGGCCGGACGCGCTGGCGCCCTTCGGCTACGACCATCTGGGGCGGTCGATGATGGCGCGGCTGGCGCACGGGCTGCGGCTGTCGCTGACGATCGCACTGGCCGCGGCGGCGACGGCGGCGGCGGTGGGGATCGCGCTTGGCACGCTGGCCGCCTGGCGCGGCGGCTGGATCGACCGCGCGCTGACGCTGGTGGCGGATTCGGTGCTGGCGCTGCCCGCGCTGCTGATGGTGCTGATGATGGGGGTGATCCTGCCCTCGACGCCGCTGGCCTTCTGGGCGGGGCTGGCCGCGGTGCAGTGGATCGAGTTCTTCCGCCTGACCCGCGCCGCCAGCCGCAGCCTTGTCGGCTCGCCCGCGGTCGAGGCGGCGCGGCTGCAGGGGATGTCCACGCTCTGGATCTTCCGCCGCATCCTCTGGCCCGAGATCGGGCCGATGCTCCGCACCGCCATGGCCTTCTCGGTGGCGACCGCCATCGCGGCCATCGCGGCGCTTGGCTTCGTGTCAGTCGGCGTCCGCGCCCCCACGCCCGAGTTGGGGCTGATGATGGTCGAGCTGCTGCCCGCCTGGCGCGAGGCGCCCTGGGCGCTGGCCCAGCCGGTCGCCGCCTGTTTCCTCACCCTGCTTGCCCTGAACCTGATCGCCGGAGACCGCCGATGACCCTGCTTCTGACCGCCGAACGCCTCGCCGTCCACGGCCCCGGGGGGGTGCTGGTCGAGCCGCTGGACCTGAGCCTTCGGGCGGGCCGCGCGCTGACGATCCTGGGCGAGAGCGGCTCGGGGAAAAGTCTGGCCGCGCAGGCTCTTCTCGGCACCCTGCCGCGGGGGTTGCGCGCGTCGGGCGCGCTGGCTCTGGGGCCGGACCGCTTTGATCCGGCCCGTCCCGCCGGGCAGCGCGCGCTCTGGGGCCGGCGGATCGCGGTGCTCCCGCAGGAGCCGTGGCTGGCTCTCGATCCGCTGATGCGGGCGGGCGCGCAGGTGGCCGAGGTTCACGCGCTGGTCGGCGCCGCGGCCGATCCCGCGGCGCGCACGGCAGGCGATCTTGGCCGGCTGGGGCTGGCCCATGCGGCGGCAAACTGGCCGTGGCAGATGTCGGGGGGCATGGCGCAGCGGCTGGCCTTCGCCGCGGCGCGGGCGGGCGGCGCGCCGGTGACGGTGGCCGACGAGCCGACGAAGGGCCTCGACGCGGCGAGGTGCTGGCGCTCTTGCGGCAGGGGCTGGCGGACGGCGGCGGGCTGATCTGCATCACCCACGATCTGGAACTGGCGTCCGGGCTTGGGGGCGAGATCCTCGTCATGCGCGGCGGCACGGTGGTCGAGCGCGGTCCGGCCGGGCGCCTGCTGTCCGACCCGCAGCACCCCTACACTCGCGCGCTGATCGCGGCCAACCCCGCGCACTGGCCCCGTCCCGTGCCGCGCCCGGCCGGCGCCGCCATCCTGAGGGCCGAGGGGCTGGCGCTGTCGCGCGGAGGGCGGCGCCTGTTCTCGGACCTGAACCTGACGCTCGCCCCGGGCGAGGTGGTGGGGATCGAGGGGCCCTCGGGCTGCGGCAAGTCCTCGCTGGGCAATGTGCTGCTGGGGCTGCTGGCCCCCGATCGGGGCACGGTCTGGCGCGATCCGGCCGCGCCGCGCTTCGGCTGGCAGAAGATCTGGCAGGACCCGCCCGCCGCCTTCCCGCCGCGCCTTGCGCTGGGGCAGGGGCTGAAGGATCTGGCCCGACGCCACCGGATCGACCCCGCGCAAATTCCGCCGCTGCTCGACCGGTTGAACCTGCGCCCCGCGCTGCTGGAGCGCACCCCGGCCGAAGTCTCGGGCGGCGAGCTGCAGCGGCTGGCGATCCTGCGGGCGCTGCTGCTCGATCCGGTGATGCTGTTCGCCGACGAGCCGACCTCGCGTCTCGATCCGGTGACGCAGGCCGAGGCGGTGCGGCTGCTGGCCGACCTCGCGCGGGCCGAGGGATTGGCGCTGCTCTTCGTCAGCCACGACCGCGCGCTGCTCGCCGCCATCTGCGACCGCATCCTGACCCTGCGATGAGCGCAAGGCAAGGCGGCTGCCTGTCGGTCGGCTCAGCCAAGGTTGCCAGACGCGGAGTCGCTAGCAACGACGGCTTTCCGGCCTTCGCCGAAACCGCCATGCTGCCAATGCAAAGGGCAGCCAACCGCCCTTCGCGTCGGGCTTGCGGACCATGCTGTGTCGGCATGGCTGTCGCA
The DNA here is from genome assembly GCF_007668225.1 of Cereibacter sediminicola. NCBI lineage: Bacteria > Pseudomonadati > Pseudomonadota > Alphaproteobacteria > Rhodobacterales > Paracoccaceae > Cereibacter > Cereibacter sediminicola. The sequence goes on from NZ_VDEK01000020.1 coordinate 62,915, forward strand.
TGGGGCTGACCTCGCAGATTCCCCATGGCTTGTGGAGCGGCTGTCTTCCCGTTGCTTGACAGAGAGCCACGCTTGACCTGTTGCCCATAATCCGGATGCCGTAGAGGCATCGGCTGGATGGGGCACAGTGTGACTGACCCGTCGGCAAGAAGCCCCGGCGACTCGTGCTGCCATGGCAAGCTCAGCCGCGGGGACGTATTGCCAGCGCAGCACATCGGGCGGCTGAGGCTACAATGGCCAACTTATGCCGAACGAGAATGGCCATCTTCCCCGGAAAATGGCCAACTTTTCCCGCATTCAATACATCGAGATCTGACGAAGGGGCGGAATAACTTCCATTGGGCTCGACCTAAGCCATTGTTTTTATTTGATTCTGCCATTCCGGCGGCGGACTAAAACTTCCATTCCTTCGGCCGGATATATTCCATCGACGGATCCGGTGTGCGGTCAATGAAAAAGGCCGCCCGGGCGGGCGGCCTTGGAGGAAGTCGTGTAGAGTTCAGATCTCGGATCGTCGGTACATCTGGGCGTTCAGCACATTTCTCGGTGCGATCGGTTCGATGCCTCGGCTCGCGAGACGCTGCCGCATCAGTTTTGACGAAATGCCTGCCTGGCGCGCCGCATCCTTGAGATGAATGTATCGGTCGGAAAACCGCGCGAGCTCGCGCGCGTCAAAATAGCGTTGTTCCCTGCCTGCCGAGTTGCGTGCCGGGATGTAAGGGATGAACGGCTTGCCATCATGATCTTCGTTCTGCACGAGGTACGTCAGCCCGCTGGTCATCACGCCGAGGAGGCGAGCGGCGGCCGCCTGATTGAGGCCGTCGGCAGTCTCCTCGAGACGGGTCTTCGCGCGCACCTCCATCGGATCGACCAGCACTGAGAGAAACTTCAGATCGGCTCCCAGCACCTCAACGCGCGCGAGGGCGCCGGCGAGCACGAGTTTCACGATGTCGAGCGCAGGCCAGCGAGCGGCACTCGAGGCCGCCACGATGTCCATCATTCCGGCTCCGGGCGCATCGACCGGAACGCCTGCGGCGCGCAACCGGTGCAGGAAGTCGTCGACCTCGGCGAGCGGCACGTTCGACAGCATCCCCGTCTGCTTGCCATCCTGGTTCACGATCCGGGGCAGTACCCCATCGCGCACCAGATCCTGCGCCTGAGTTCTGTTGCACCCGAGATACTTCGGCAGCTGGGTGGTCGAGATTGAGTTCCGGATGCGCCCGGCAAGATCTTCTCCCGTCTTTGCATCGAATGACGAGCGGCCGTCGACCACATCCGGGTCACCCGAAAGTACTCCGGTAATAATGAGCGCGCGGTTCAAGGTCCGGGGATGAAGACCGGTTTCCGCGGCAAGGCTTCCGATGCTGTGTCGTCGACGCTCTACCACCGGAACTCCGAGGAGCTTCTTTCCCGCCTCCACCGCAAAATGATCAAGAATGTAGTCGCGAACCAGATCCTCGATTGACCCGGCTGGCTTCGCGTAAGGGCGGAACTGTAGCCATTTGTACAGCGACCCGAAGACCTGCTGGGGCCCGCCTTCCTTCCTGGTTTGCAGGAAGCGCGCGTGCAGAAGCTGCAGTGCCTCGGCGACGCCTTCCGTGCCGCGGGCTGTGTACGCGTACCCGGTACGGCCAGCCCTGTCCCAGTCGTCCTCGCTCAGGCCGTTCGCCGCGAAGTCGGTACCGTACTCCAGGCAGGAGCCGAGCATTTCGCTGGCACGGGCGCCATAGTCGATCTGCTGTCCGTCGAGCCAGGCTGGACCCGCCGCGCCGAGCAGGCGCTCCGTCACGTAACGCTGGAGAGGAGACACGTCGCGGCGAGGCAATGTCGGCAGGATCTGCTCGAGATCTTCGTCCGGTTCGGCGACCGTTTCCATATCGAGAAATCCGCCCACCGACAATGCGGCCGACGGACGCCGGATCATCGCGATGCCATGCCGAGGACAGGTGCGGGAGGTCCGGAACAGCCACATCAACCGTCCGACGCGCTGCCCCCGCGTTGCTGCGTCGGCGCGATCCTCGAGCAAGCAGGCGGGGCAGAAGGTTGCCGTATCGCGGATGGCGAATTCCGAGTGGAACTGCTCGGCGCCGAACGTGTACATCCTGTCGCCCGCGCTGCCGATGGTGCCTGCGGAAAGCCGCTCCTCCGGCAGGCCCGTCATCGTTGAGAGCCGGCTGAGAGCATCCTCGGCTCCTTCGACCACCGCGCGCCGACGAAGCTGGATCAGTTCCAGGAATTGCAGAGGTGAGCGCGTCGTGTGAAAGCGACCGACGCGGCCGGTATAGGACATGAGCGTCTCGCCCTCGATCATCGGCAGCACGGGTACCAGCATCTGGGGATCTCCTTCGTGGCGGGTGTGGCGAGCCCGCTCGCCAATGAGTCAACGGTTCCGGGCGGATCGACCGGAGAGGCTGTTCTGCGCCCGAAGGCGCGCGGAGACCGACCGGGACCAGCGGATTTTCAATCTCCGCTGCCCTTTCGGAAGGACAGCTGCGAAGTATCGTGTGTTTCGGCGTGCAATTTTGACCCCCCAGGCGGGGTGATCGGCGTCCAATTTT
>NZ_VDEK01000021.1:0-64021 GCF_007668225.1 Cereibacter sediminicola
CAAGGGCCGCGACCTCGCCGCATGGCTGGGCCTGGTGCCGCGCCAAGCCACCACCGGCGGCAAGCCACGGCTGCTCGGCATCACCAAGCGTGGCAGCCGATATCTGCGAAAGATGCTGATCCAGGGCGCCCGGTCGGCGATGCCGACGCTCGCGAGGGGCGACAGCGCGGTCGGTGCGTGCCTGCGGGCGCTCCTGAGGCGGGCCCACCAGAATGTTGCCGTCGTCGTCTTGGCCGCGAAGATGGCCCGCACCGTCTGGGCGCTGCTGCGCCACGGCCGGACTTGCGCGCCCGTGCCCATGGCCGCGGGGTGACGAACACGCGCCCGCCCAAACCCCGGCCGGGCGCGACAAGCTGCGAGTGGATGGCCTGACAGTCGATCGGTGTCCTGAAAACCTCCGGCGAAAAATGGCCCCTCGAGGCCGGCCCCTTTATGAGGAGCGGGACGCGCGGATCTCCATCTTGGCAGCGGCCACCGAGCCGACATGCCGGATACGTTTGTGCAGACTGATCACGCTGTCACCCACTCGCCGCTTGCAACCGGGGCGGGCCATACGTTTTCACCCGCAGGCTGGAAGCCGTGCGATGCGCCTTCAGATAGGTCACGTCAATCATGATCGTCCTGTGCTCGGCTCTCCCGGCCGCCAGGCCCATCATGATCCGGGCGAAGACTCCGTTCTCGTTCCAACGCTTCCAGCGATTGCAGAGGGTTTTCGCCGGACCGTACTCCCTGGGTGCGTCGCACCACCGCAATCCATTGCGGTTGATGAAGATTATGCCGCTCAGGACGCCCCGGTCGTCGACGCGGGGCTTGCCATGGCTCTTGGGAAAGAACGGCCGCAGCCGCTCCATTTGCGCCTCGGACAGCCAGTAGAGGTTGCTCATCGGTCAGGTCTCCTTGCGAGGCCTGAATTCATGCGAACCGCTCAAAATCAATGACTCCGGAGCCTAGCGACACGACCGCGCGACTTCCCGCCTGGGGGTGACAGGGGCCGGCAATTCGGCCAAAGTCGCCGCCGTCCGATCTCGCACCTCCCGGAGCCTCATGAACCCACGCCTTCTCGCCTTCGGCCTCGCGGTACTGCTGCTCTCTTGCGGCCGCCCCCCCGTCACCGCAGAGCTGCCTTCCGGCCAGACCGTCACCATCGCTGCTCCAAGCTTTGGCGATGCCAAGCCTCACCCGTGGGCCGGGCGCGCGCCCTCGGCCTATCCGGTGCACGGCATCGACGTCTCGCGCTTTCAGGGCCCGATCGACTGGCCCACCGCCGCCTCGGCGGGCGTCTCCTTCGCCTTCATCAAGGCCACCGAGGGCGGCGACCGACTCGACGCCGCCTTTCACGAGAACTGGCGCGGCGCTGGCCGCGCGGGCGTGCCGCGCGGCGCGTACCATTTCTTCTACTTCTGCCGCCCGGCCTCGGAACAGGCCGAGTGGTTCATCCGCAACGTGCCGAACTCACCGCGCGCCCTGCCCCCGGTGCTCGACATGGAGTGGAATCCCTACTCGCCCACCTGCACCTTCCGGCCGGAGCCGGCCGTCGTTCGTGCCGAGGCGCTGACCTTCCTTCGTCAGGTCGGGCAGCATTACGGCAAGCGCCCGATCATCTACACGACCGTGGATTTCTTCGAGCGCAACGAGATGTGGCGCCTGACGGGCTACGACTTCTGGCTGCGCTCGGTCGCCGCCCACCCGCACGAGCGCTACAACGGCCATCCCTGGACCTTCTGGCAGTATACCGGGACCGGCATCGTGCCCGGCATCGACAAGATCACCGACATCAATGTCTTCAACGGCAGCGCCGCCCAGTGGGCTGCCTGGCTTGCGCTGAACCTGCGCTGAGCCTTTCACTCTTGCCGAAATATCCTCGGGGGGACGTCGCCGGCCAAGGCCGGCGGCGCGGGGGGCAGACAGCCCCCCGGCCCTCGGGTTCAGCCGTCCTGCCGGATCCGGGCGTTCTTCGGATCGTAGGGTGAATCCTCGGCAACCACGGCCTCATAGGTCTCGCGGAACATCCGCACCTGCAGCTTCGTGCCCACCTGGGCCAGGTCAGGGCGGACATAGCCCATGCCAATCTGCTTGCCGAAGGCCACCGACCAGCCGCCCGAGGTCAGGCGCCCCACCTTCTCGCCGTTCGACAGCAGCGCCTCCTTGCCCCATGGATCGGCATCCGCCGGCCCGTCGATCAGCAGCGTCACGCATTTCGAGCGGATGCCGGTGTCGAGCATCGCCTGCTTGCCCTGAAACTCCTTCGAGAGATCGATGAACCGGTCAAGCCCCGCCTCGAGCGGCGTCGCATCCCGGCCGAGTTCCGTGCCGAAGGCGCGGTAGCTCTTCTCCTGCCGCAGCCAGTTCTGCGCGCGGGCGCCGACCAGTTTCAGCCCGTGCGCCTCGCCGGCCTTCAGCAGCAGATCCCAGAGATAGGTCGACATCTCGATCGGGTGGTGCAGCTCCCAGCCCAGCTCGCCGGTATAGGCCACGCGCACCGCGCGCACCGGGCACATGCCAAGCTCGATGTCGCGCCAGCTGAGCCAGGGGAAGCGCTTGTTCAAGAGCCGCGTCGCGGGCTCGGCATCCTTCACGATCTTGTTCAGGATCGCGCGGGCGTTCGGGCCGGCCAGCGCGAAGACGCCCCACTGGGTGGTCACGTCATGGATGTCGATCCAGCCGAAGTCGGCGATCTTCTCCTCGGCGCATTTCCGCAGGTAATCCGCGTCGTAGGCCGTCCAGGCCCCCGCCGAGACGAGGTAGTATTCATGCTCGGCCAGCCGCACGATGGTGTATTCGGTGCGGGTCGTGCCGGTCGGCGTCAGCGCATAGGTCAGGTTGATCCGGCCCACGGCGGGCAGCTTGTTGCAGGTGAACCAGTCGAGGAAGGCCGTGGCGCCGGGGCCGCGCACCAGATGCTTGGTGAAGGCGGTCGCGTCGATCAGGCCGGCGGTCTCGCGCAGCACCTCGGCCTCTGCGCGGGCATATTGCCACCACTCGCCGCGACGGAAGCTGCGGGCGTTGTGGTCGAAATCGGGCGCGGCATCGAGCGGGCCGTAATAGTTCGGCCGCTCCCAGCCATTCACCTGCCCGAATTGCGCGCCGAGCGCCTTCTGGCGGTCATAGACCGGCGCGGTGCGCAGCGGGCGGCAGGCTTCGCGCTCTTCGTCGGGATGGTGGAGGATGAAGACATGCTCGTAGCATTCCTCGTTCTTCCGCGCTGCATATTCGGTCGTCATCCACGAGCCGTAGCGCTTGGGATCGAGCGAGGCCATGTCGATCTCGGCCTCGCCCTCGGTCATCATCTGCGCGAGGTAATGGCCGGTGCCGCCCGCCGCGGTGATGCCAAACGAGAAGCCTTCCGCCAGCCACATGTTGCGCAGACCCGGCGCGGGGCCGACCAGCGGGTTGCCGTCGGGCGTGTAGCAGATCGGGCCGTTGTAATCGTCTTTCAGCCCCACGGTCTCCGAGGACGGAATGCGGTGGATCATCGACATGTATTCTTCCTCGATCCGCTCCAGATCCAGCGGGAAGAGGTCGGCGCGGAAGCTTTGCGGCACGTCATAGAGGAAGCGTGCGGGGGCGTTGCGCTCGTAGGGACCGAGGATCCAGCCGCCGCGTTCCTCGCGGACATACCATTTGGCGTCGGCGTCGCGCAGCACGGGGTGCTGGGGGTTCGACTTGCGCCATTCGACCAGAGCGGGGTCGGGCTCGGTCACGATATACTGGTGCTCGACCGGGATCGCCGGGATCTTGATGCCGAGGAGCCGGGCGGTGCGCTGCGCATGGTTGCCGGTGGCGGTCACCACATGCTCGGCGTGGATCTCGAACGTCTCTTCGGACGGGACGAGGTTGCCGCCCTGCTCGACCATCCGCACGCAGGAGACGATCCATTCGCTGCCCGTCCAGCGATAGCCGTTCACCTGGATCTTGCGCTCGATGGTGCAGCCCAGCTGCCGCGCGCCCTTGGCCATCGCCTGCGTGACGTCGGCGGGGTTGATGTAGCCGTCCTGCGGGTGGAACAGCGCGCCCTTCAGATCCTCGGTCCGCACCAGCGGCCAGCGGTCCCTGATCTGCGCGGGCGTCAGGAACTCGTGATAGACGCCCGCGGTCTCGGCCACGCTCGAATAGAGCATGTATTCGTCCATCCGGGCGTCGGTCTGGGCCATGCGCAGGTTGCCCACGACATAGAAGCCGGGGTTGAGCCCCGTCTCGGCTTCGAGCCCCTTGTAGAAATCCACCGAATACTTGTGGATGTGGGTGGTGGCGTAGCTCATGTTGAAGAGCGGCAAGAGCCCCGCCGCGTGCCATGTGGAGCCCGCCGTCAGCTCGTCGCGCTCGACCAGCATCGTATCCCAGCCCGCCTTGGCGAGATGGTAGGCGATGCCGGTCCCGACGGCACCGCCGCCGACGACAAGGGCTTTCACATGGGTCTTCATCCGCGCACTCCGTCACCGCAGGGTTTGCCGCATCAATGACTCATCGCCGCGGTTCGGGACAGGTGGGCCCGACATTTGGCGTCCGAAAACGACATGCGCCCCGGATGACGGGATCGGGACGCCCGTGGGCCGCCGTCGCCGGGGGGCCTTGCGCCCCCCGTCCGCCGCCCCGCGCCGGGGCGCGGGTCGGCGGACTTCGCCTGCGGCGAAGCCCCCCGCAGGATATTTGGACAGAGTGAAAGGATCAGGTGCGGCGCAGGAGCGCCGAGACGAGAAAGGCGAGGGCCGCGGCCGCAACGATCGAGGGGCCGGCGGGCGTGTCGAAGGTGAGCGAGGCGCCAAGGCCCGCGATGCTCGCCCCTGCCCCGATCAGCGCCGCCAGCAGGGCCATCGGCTCGGGGTTGCGCGCAAGGCCGCGCGCCGCCGCCGCCGGGATGATGAGCATGGCCGAGATCAGCAGCGCCCCCACCACCTTCAGCGCGACCGCCACCGTGACGGCGAGGGCGAGCGTCAGGATCAGCCTCTCGCGGCCGGGATCGATGCCCGAGGCGGCCGCCAGATCCTCGTTGATGGTGGAGGTGAGAAGCGCGGTCCAGCGCCAGATGAGCAGCGCCAGAACCAGCGCCGCGCCCATCCAGATGAAGGCGAGATCCGGCAGCGACACCGCGAGGATGTCGCCAAAGAGCCAGGCGGACAGGTCTGTGCGCACCGACGGCAGGAAGCTGACCGCCAGAAGGCCGAAGGCCAGCGCCGAATGGGCCAGCACGCCCAGCATCGTGTCCATTGCCCAGCCACGGCCGCTGAGCATGGCGACGGTCGCGGCCATCACCAGCGCGACGATCAGCGTGCCCAGCCCCACCGGCAGCTCCGTCGCAAGCGCGAGCGCCACGCCGAGGATCGCCGCGTGCGAGGTGGCATCGCCGAAATAGGCCATGCGGCGCCAGACGACGAAGGCCCCGAGCGGCCCCGCCGCGGCCGCCACGCCGATGCCCGCGAGAGCCGCGCGGATGAGGAAATCGTCAAGCATGGTGGTGATGGTGGTGATGATCATCGTGGGTATGGTCGTGATCGTGCTCGTGGCGGTAGAGCGCCAGCGCCCCCTGCGTCCCGTGGCCGAAGAGCGCGCGGTATTCCGGTGCGTTGGAGACCACGCGCGGCGTGCCCTCGCAGCAGACATGCCGGTTGAGGCAGATCACCCGGTCCGAGGCCGCCATCACCACATGCAGGTCATGGCTGACCATCAGCACGGCGGCGCCCGTGGTCGAGCGGACCTCCTCGATCAGGCGGTAGAACGCGGCTTCGCCCGGCTGGTCGAGGCCCTGCGTCGGCTCGTCGAGCATCAGAAGCTCGGGATCGGTCAGGAGGGCCCGCGCGAGAAGCACGCGCTGGAACTGCCCGCCCGAGAGGTCGGCGAGTTGCCGGCCCGCCACCTCGGGCACGCCCACGCGGCGCAGGGCGGCCTCGACCTCGGTCGTCCCGTGCCTGCGGGGAAGCGACAGGAACCGCGCCGCGGTGAGCGGAAGGGTTCCGTCCACCTGCAGCCGCTGGGGGACATATCCGATCCGCAGGCCCGGCTTGCGGCTCACGGAACCGGCGGCGGGCGGCAGGATGCCCAGAAGCGCGCGCAGGAGCGTGCTCTTGCCCGACCCGTTCGGGCCCACGATGGTCACGATCTCGCCGGGCGCGACCGCGAGGCTCACGTCCGACAGGATCTCGTCGCGGCCCCGGCGCACGGCCAGGTGATGGGCGGCAATGAGGCTCATGCGGCCTCCCGGCAGGCGGGGCAGAGGCCCACCGCCTCGATGTTCGTCCGTTCGATCACGAAGCCCAGCTGCCCGGCGGCCGCGTCGAGCGCCGCCCGCACCGGTTCGGCCGGGGCCTCGGCCACCGCCCCGCAGCGGCTGCAGATCAGGAAGGCGGGCGCATGGGCCTCGCCGGGATGCATGCAGGCGGTGAAGGCGTTGAGCCGCCGGATCCGGTGCGCAAAGCCCTGCTCGACAAGGAAATCCAGCGCCCTGTAAGCGACGGGGGGCTTGTTGCCGAACCCTTCCTGCGCCAGCCGGTCCAGCACCTCGTAGGCGCCGAGCGCCCGATGCTCCTCCAGCAGGATCTCGAGCGTCCGCCGCCGGACGGGTGTGAGACGCAGGCCCGCCGCGGCCGCCACCTTCTCGGCGTGCGAGAGGATCGAGGCCGCGCAACTGCTGTGATCGTGCGGCCGGAAGGCCGCCGCCCCTCGGGTCCGGGCATCCATCCACTGTCCCCCATTGACGTGTTACGTTATAACCACATAAACCTGTGCCGTTCCGAACGAAAGGCAGCCCCATGCGTTATACCATACCACCCGCCGTCGCCAGCCTGATTGCGGCCCCTGCCCTTGCCGAGGTGCCGCGCGTGGTTACCGACCTGCCGCCGGTCCATTCGCTGGTGGCGCAGGTCATGGGCGATCTCGGGCAGCCGACCCTCCTGCTCGACCGGGGGGCCGACGCCCACTCGTTCCAGCTGCGCCCGAGTCAGGCGAAGGCGCTGGCCGACGCGGATCTCGTGGTCTGGGTCGGGCCGGAAATGACGCGCTGGCTTGACCGGGCGCTCGCGGGGCGCACGGGAGAGGAAATCCGCCTTTCCACGCTCGAAGGCACGCATCGGCAGGATTTCGGGGACACGGCCGACCATGACCATGACCATGACCATGACCATGCCGGAGAGCACAACCATTCCGCTGAGGAGCATGCGCATGACGACGAACATGGGCACGAGGGCCACAGCCACGAGGGCCTTGACCCGCATCTCTGGCTCGATCCGGCCAACGCCAGGCAGTGGCTGGCCCATGTTGCCGACGTGCTGGCCGATCTCGATCCGGCCAATGCCGCAACCTATGCCGCGAATGCCGAGGCGGCGCGCGCCGACGTTGACGCGCTGGACACGGAAACGGCCCAGCGGCTCGAGGCGGCCCGCGGCCAGCCGTTCTATGTCTTCCACGACGCCTACGGCTATTTCGCAAGCCACTACGGATTGACCATTGCCGGCAGCATCTCGGCTGGCGACGCCGCGTCGCCGGGGGCCGCACATCTGTCCGAGCTGCGGGCGGCGATCTCGGACGAGCCGCGCTGCATCTTTCCCGAGGTGCAGCACGATCCAAGGCTCGTGCAACAGATCGCCGAGGACACGGGCGCACGGATCGGTCCGCCGCTCGACCCCTCGGGCAGCTCGATGGAACCGGGCCCGCGGCTCTATGGCGACCTGATCCGCGGCCTTGCCGACGGGATCCTGTCCTGCGTCGCGCCTTGACCTCGTGCCACCCCCGGCGCAGCCTTGGCCAGCATCGGAGGCGGGCATGACCATCACACGCTTCGGCACCGCCCCCGACGGGCGGGCCGTCCAACGGATCACGCTTCAGGCCGGCGACCTGCGGGTCGCACTGCTCGACCTGGGGGCCATCCTGCAGGATGTGCGCCTTGCGGGGATCGACTGGCCGCTGACCGCGGGCGCCACGGAGCTGGCCGCCTATCTCGGTCCGTTGCGCTGGTTCGGCGCGATCGTCGGGCCGGTCGCCAACCGAATCGGAGGGGCGTCGGCCCGGATCGACGGGCGCGACCTAAGGTTCGCGCCGAACGAGGGGCCGAACCTGCTCCATTCGGGTCCGCAGGGCCTTCATGGCCGCCTCTGGCAGGTGATCGAGGCCGGACCGTCGAGCGCGCGTCTCCGCCTCGATCTGGCGGACGGCATCGACGGCTTTCCCGGCAACCGGCGGATCGAGGCCGAGTTCGCCCTGACGCCGCCGGCCACGCTCCGGCTGGTGCTGACGGCCGTCAGCGACGCCCCTACGCTGATGAACCTCGCCAATCACAGCTACTGGACGCTTGACCCCGAGCCCGGGATCGGTGGCCAGCACCTGCGGGTCGCGGCCGAGCACTGGCTGCCGAGCGCCGACGGCCTGCCGACGGGCGAGATCCGGGCCGCCGAGGGCGCCTTCGATCTGCGCGCAGGCCGACCGCTCGGACCCGCGGAAGAGATCGACCACAATTTCTGTCTGGCGGCGGGGCCGCGCGCGCTTGCCGAGGGTGCGCGCCTCACCGGCCGCTCCGGCGTCAGCCTGACGCTTGCCACGACGGCGCCGGGGCTGCAGGTCTATACCGGGCGCGACATCGACAGCGGCGCCCATGCAGGGCACCACGGCCGCCCGCTCCGTTCCTTCGACGCGATCGCGCTTGAGCCGCAGCTCTGGCCCGATGCCCCGAACCATCCGGCCTTCCCGTCGATCGACCTTCGGCCGGGTGCGCTCTTCCGGCAGGAGACCCGGTTCAGCTTCTCGGCCTGAAGCCGCGCAAGAGACCGTTCCTCGTGGGGAGCGCGCAGGGCCGCGGCGAGGCGCGGCACCTGACTCACCCGTCACGACAGCTCTGGCGACAGACCGCGGCATTGCCTTTTGCGCAACTTGTGATTGCCGCGCGGGCACGGTCTGTTCGCGCCATCCTTGGCATTCCTGCCAGAAAAGAAGATGACGCTACGATCCTTCTCCGCCTTGACCGATCAGGAGCCGCTGTTCCGGGACCTTGCGCCCGCGGGCAGCTATGTGGCGCTGAGGGTTGGTTTTCTGGCACCCGAGGAAGAGTCGAACCTGTTTCCTTCGACCTGGATACGCTTCTACACGATCCACGCCTACGGGCTGAAGGACCCGCTGACCCGATGGGCCGCCACAGCCAACGGCGCCACGCGCTGGAGTTCGATCACCCTGCCTGACGAGGCGGGCGTGATGGCGGCCTACCGACTTCACGGGTTGCGCTACGGGTGCGTGATCGGCCTGCCCGCCCGCATCTCGCGCAGCCGCAAGCGCACCTTCGGCATCTTCGCCCGCAACGACCGCGAGATGACCAACGCCGAGATCGGCGCGCTCAGGGCCAGCCTTGCGGAACTCCATGCGCCCGAACGCGATGCCCTCACGCAAAGCCAGGCCGAGGTGCTGCGGATGCTGAGCGAGGGGGTCCGATACAAGGAGATCGCCTGGCGGCTCGGCATCACGGAAGGCGCGGTCAAGGCCCGCTTCAAGGCCGCCTGCCAGCGCCTGGGCGCGCGCACCGCCGTTCAGGCCGCCAACATCGCCCAGAAGCGCGGGCTTCTCTGACCGCTTCTTCCGTGGCGTCCCCAGCCGGTGCGACGGAACAGGCACGGGTGGCGGACGTTGGACCGGCTCAGGCAAATGGAGACCCAAGATGAGTAACCAGTCCTACACCCCCGACCCGGCCGCCGCGGATGCGCTCGAGTCGCTGCACGACCGGAGCGTTGACGTGCTGGCGGGCTTTGACACCATGGTCGGAAAGGCCGAACCGCATTTCCGCCCGCTGGCCATGCGGTTTCAGGATCTGCACCGCCGGCACTCGACCGAACTGGCGGGCCTTCTTGCCGCGGCCGGGCGCACCCCCGGCAACGAAGGCACCTTCATGTCCACGGTGAACCGCGCCGTGGTCTCGCTGAGGTCGATCTTCGACGACATCGACGAGGACATTCTCGCGCAGGTCGAGAGCGGCGAGCAGCATGTCCTCGACGCCTTTGACGAGGCGCTGGCCCAGCCGCAGGCCCCCGATGCGCGCGCAAGGCTGAGCGACATGCGGCAGGAACTTGTCCGCCTCCTCGACGAGGCAAAGGCCGCGCAAGCCTGAGCCGCGGCCGCGAGTCCCCGGGCGGAGACGGTCCGCGGCAGCGGGCCGACAATGGCCGCGGCAAGCCGGTGCGACCGCTTGACGCGGCGGCAGCGGCCGCTAGTTCCCCCGGAGGCCACCGGGGGAGGCAGCCATGCTCACATTGTCCGTCAACGGTCGTGATCTCAGTCTCGACGTCGATCCCGACACGCCGCTTCTGTGGGTGCTGCGTGACGAGTTGCGCCTGACCGGAACCAAGTTCGGCTGTGGAATGGCGCAGTGCGGGGCCTGCACGGTCATGCTGGACGGGATGCCCACGCGCTCGTGCGTGACGCCGGTCGGATCGGTTACGGACGCGCGAATCACCACGATCGAAGGCATGCAGGGCCGCGAGATCGAGGTCGTGCAGGCCGCCTGGGCCGCCCTCGACGTTCCCCAATGCGGCTGGTGCCAGTCGGGGCAGGTGATGGCCGCCACTGCCCTGCTGCGCGAGACCCCGAGACCCAGCGACGCGGACATCGATCGCGCCATGAGCGGGAACCTCTGCCGCTGCGCGACCTATCTCAGGATCCGGCAGGCGATCCACGCGGCCTCCCGCACGCTGGAGGGTTGAGCCATGCCCATCCTATCTCGCCGCAATTTCCTGTCCGCCGGCGCGGGCTTCACGCTGCTTCTGGTGCTGCCGGTGCGCTCGGGTCGGACGCAGAGCGGCCCGCCCGACCTGCCCGCCACCCCGAACGCCTTCATCCGCGTGGGTGCCGATGACACGGTGACGGTCATCATCAAGCATCTCGAGATGGGCCAGGGCCCCTACACGGGCCTGGCGACGCTGGTCGCCGAAGAGATGGATGCGGACTGGAGCCAGATCCGCGCCGAAGCCGCCCATGCCGATGACGCCCTCTACCGCAACCTCGCCTTCGGCGTTCAGGGGACCGGCGGTTCCACCGCCATCGCCAACAGCTACATCCAGATGCGCAAGGCGGGCGCTGCGGCCCGTGCCATGCTGGTGGCCGCGGCGGCCGAGGACTGGGGCGTGCCCGCCTCCGAGATCACAGTGCGCGCGGGCCGCCTGTCGCACCCGAGCGGCCGCGAGGCGGGCTTTGGCGCCTTCGCCGCGGCCGCGGCGGGGATGGAGGTGCCGCAGGACCCGCCCCTCAAGGATCCGGCCGACTTCGTCCTGATCGGCACGAATGTCCCGCGGCTCGACTCCGCCGCCAAGTCGAACGGCACCGCGGAATTCACGCTCGACCTCTACCGCGAGGGGATGTTGACGGTGGTGGTCGCCCATCCGCCCGCGTTCGGTGCGACGGTGGCCTCGTGGGACGATGCCGCGGCGTTGAAGGTGCGGGGCGTCGAGATGGTCCGCCAGATCCCGTCCGGGATCGCCGTCTATGCGCGCAACACCTTCGCCGCCCTCAAGGGGCGCGAGGCGCTGCAGATCGAATGGGAGGAGGCCAGGGCCGAGCGCCGCAGCACGACCGAGATGTTCGAGGACATGTCCGGGGCGCTCGAAAGCGCCCGCGTGGTCGAGCAATCGGGCGAGGCGGACGCGCTCGAGGGGGCCGCCGAGTTGCTCGAGGCCGAATACCGCTTTCCCTATCTCGCCCATGCGCCGATGGAGCCGCTCGACGCGGTGATCGAGGTGAAGGAGGGGCGCGCCCAACTCTGGTATGGATGCCAGTTCCCCGCGATCGACCGGCCGATCGTGGCGCAGACGCTGGGTCTTGGCTCCGATGCCGTGCGGATCAACGTGCTCTTTGCCGGCGGCTCCTTCGGGCGACGGGCGCAGGGCGACGGGCATTTTGCGGCCGAGGTCGCGCATGTGGCGCAGGCCGCGGGGCGCGATGGGGCCTTCAAGCTGCTCTGGACCCGCGAGGATGACATCCGCGGCGGCTATTACCGTCCCGCCACGCTCCACCGCCTGCGCGCGGGACTGGACGCCGAGGGCCGCATCGTCGGCTGGGAGAACCGGATCGCCAACCAGTCGATCATGGCCGGCACCGCGCTCGAGGCCTTCATGCAGAACGGGCTCGACCCCAGCTCTTACGAGGGTTCGAACGACCTGCCCTACTCGCTGGGCGCGCGGCACATCGCGTGGGCGCGCGTGGACAGTCCGGTGCCCGTTCTCTGGTGGCGGTCGGTGGGCCACACCCATACCGCCTTTGCGGTCGAGGTCTTCCTCGATGAAGTGCTCGAACGGGCGGGCAAGGATCCGGTGCAGGGCCGGCTCGAGCTGCTCGGGCCAGAGGCCAGCCGCCATCGCGCCGTTCTGGAAAAGGTGGCGGACATGGCGGACTGGAAGGGGCGCACGCGCGACGGGCGCGGCTATGGCGTGGCGCTCGCCAAGAGCTTCGGCAGCCATGTCGCCCAGATCGTCGAGGTGGAAAACGGCGGCTCTCTTCCAAGTGTCACGCAGGTCTGGTGCGCCATCGACTGCGGCCTTGCGGTCAATCCCGACATCGTCCGCGCGCAGATGGAGGGCGGGATCGGCTATGCCCTCTCGGCCGCGCTCTACGGGGCGATCACGCTCGACGGGACCGGGCGCGTGCAGCAGTCGAACTTCGACAGCTACCGTCTGCTCAGGATCGAGGAGATGCCGCAGGTGCATGTGGCGATCCTGCCATCGGCGGAACCGCCGACCGGCGTGGGGGAACCCGGCGTGCCCCCTCTCGGGCCGGCCGTGGCGAACGCCTGGCGCGCCCTGACCGGGCGGCCCGTCCGTCAGCTTCCCCTCGCGCAGCAGCCGGCCTGAGGCAACCGGCCGGCCCCGCCCCATCGGTTTCGTCACCGCAGCCACGCCTCTGGCTGGACGTTCTGCCGCCCTTTTGCGATCAGTCGGACATCGGCGACATCGAGGGAAGCGGGATGAACAAGACGATCTACATTCTGAACGGGCCCAACCTGAACCTGCTGGGCCAGCGCCAGCCCGAGATCTATGGCCACGACACCCTTGCGGATGTCGAGCGCGCCTGCGCCGCCGTCGCGGCCGAAAAGGGGTTCGAGGTCCGGCTCTTCCAGTCCAACCACGAGGGCGCCATCATCGACACGATCCACGAGGCGCGTCACGCAGCCTGCGGCATCGTCATCAATCCCGGCGCCTACACCCACACCTCCGTCGCGATCCTCGACGCGCTCAACGCCTTCGACGGGCCGGTGATCGAATGCCACATCTCGAACATCCACAAGCGCGAGGGCTTCCGGCATCATTCCTACGTCAGCCTTCGGGCCGATGGGGTGCTGGCGGGACTGGGGGTCGAGGGTTACGAGCTGGCCGTGCGCCGGATCTGCTCGCTCTGCTCGAAGTAGCAGGCCGCGGGCGCCGGGGCGCGGCTTGTTTCAAGGCCGCGCTGAGCGGCGGGCGAGGTGGAACAGCAGGCCTGTCGGCGAAGTTGTGCCTCCGATTGCCGTCCGCGTGCGGCGTGCCGGCCGGAAGGCCCTCGGGGGGAACCATGCAGAACGAGCCGACGGGCGAGGCGGTCACAGGCGTGGTCGCGGCCCGGGATGCACCGCCACAGCCCGCCCCGCCCGGGCCCGAGACGGTGCAGCTCAACCATCTCGTCGCGATCCGCAGGCTTCTCGGGTTCATCCTTCTCGTTCTCGTCATCATGGGGCTCTATTTCGCCCGCGACGTGATCCTGCCGCTGATGATCGGGCTGCTTCTGGCGCTGACCTTCAGCCCGGTCGTACGCTCGCTGCAGCGGATCGGCATCGCACCTCCGGTGACGGCGACGGCGCTGATCGTCTCGCTGGCCGCGGTGATCGGGATCGGCGCCTTCATCCTGAGCGGGCCGGTCTCGGACTGGATCAGCCAGGCGCCACGGCTGGGCGACCAGCTGCGCGAGCGGGCGCAGACGCTGCTCGCCTCGTTCGAGGCCGTGCAGAACGCCTCCGAGCAGGTTTCGGAACTGGCCAACGATGCCGAGGATCCCACGGTGCAACGGGTGGCGGTGCAATCGCCGGGCATCCTGTCGTCGGCCGTGGGCAGCGTCGCCGCCGTGCTCACCACCACCATCGTGACGCTCGTGCTGGCGCTGTTCCTCCTGGCGTCGGGCGATCTCTTCTACATCAAGCTCATCGAGGCCTTCCCCCGCTTCGGTGACAAGAAGCGCGCCCTGCGGATCGTCTATGGCATCGAGCGGCGGGTCTCGCGCTACCTGCTGTCGGTCACGATCATCAACGCGGGCCTCGGCGTCGTA
Organism: Cereibacter sediminicola; assembly: GCF_007668225.1. Lineage (NCBI taxonomy): Bacteria > Pseudomonadati > Pseudomonadota > Alphaproteobacteria > Rhodobacterales > Paracoccaceae > Cereibacter > Cereibacter sediminicola. The sequence goes on from NZ_VDEK01000021.1 coordinate 14,251, forward strand.
ATCGGCCTCGCGATGTGGGGAGCGGGAATGCCAAGCCCGATCATCTGGGCGATCGGGGCGTTCCTGCTCAACTTCCTGCCCTATATCGGGGCGATCTCGGGCGTGGCGCTCTCGGCCGCGGTGGCGATCGTCCATTACGATCACCTGTCGCAGGCCTTTCTCGTTCCCGCGCTCTATCTTGCGGCCACTGCCATCGAGGGACAGCTGGTGACGCCGATCGTGCTCGGGCGCAGGCTCGAGCTGAACACCGTCTCGGTCTTTGTCACCGTGATCTTCTGGGGCTGGCTCTGGGGCGTGCCGGGCGCGCTGGTCGCGGTGCCGTTTCTCGTCTGCCTCAAGGTCGTGTGCGACAATGTCGAGGCGCTGCACACGTTCGGCAACTTCCTCGGGGCGCGCGAGCCGCTGCCCGAACTGGAAGCCGAGCCGGCCGAATGAGGGAACCGCCGGCCCCGCCGGCCGTTCGCCCCGCAGACCCTGAACGGAGGAACCCCCTTGACCGTCATCTGGACCATCATCATCGGCTTTGTCGCCGGCGTCATCGCCAAGTTCCTGCATCCGGGCGACAATGAGCCATCGGGGTTCATCCTGACCACGATCCTGGGCATTGCCGGCGCCTTCGTCGCCACCTGGCTCGGGCAGGTCGTGGGCTGGTATGGTCCGGGCGAAGGCGCGGGATTCATCGGCGCCATCCTGGGCGCGATCCTCGTGCTGATGATCTGGGGCGCGCTCACCCGCAAGCGCGGCTGAGGGCCTCGGGCCCGCCCTAGCGCAGGCCGTGCGCCATCTGCGCCGCCTCCGGCATCCGGCGCAATGCGAGCATCGACCAGGCGCCGAGGAACGGGCCCGGCACCAGCGCAAGAAACACCCAGCGCCAGCCGATCACGCCGGCCAGCAGCGGCAGCGCCCAGATGGTGAAGATCGTCAGGGCAAAGCCCACGCCCATCTGGAAGGCCAGCGCCGAGCCCACCAGATGCGGCGGCGACAGTTCGGTGACCGCGGCCGAGAACTGCGCGCTGTCGGCCACGACAGCGAGCCCCCAGAGCAACGCCAGCCCCACGAGAAGCCAGGCCGGGCCGCTCCAGGCCAGACCGATCGCCAGCGCGCAGCAGCCCGAGACGCCGAGGGCGAGGGCGGTCGTCCGGCAACGCCCGATCCGATCCGACAGCAGCCCGCCCAGCACGCAGCCGGGGGCGCCCGCCGCCAGCACCGCAAAGGTCAGAAGCGAGAGGTTGCCCAGCCCGAGCCCCGCCCCGGAGGCCGCACGGGCCCAGGCCAGGAACCAGCCCCACATGGCGTAAAGCTCCCACATGTGGCCGAAATAGCCGAGGTTGGCCGCCATGACCGGCCGGTTGCGCAGGATCGAGAGCGTCTGGCGCAGGTCCACGCGCCCGGCGCGGCCGAAGGGATGGGGCCCCTCGCGCAGCGCCAGTCCGAAGATCGGCGCCGCCGCCAGGCTGAAGAGGCCGGCCGCCGCGATCACCAGCCGCCAGTCGAGGACCTCGCCCACCCCCCGCACCAGATGCGGCAGGGCCGACCCGAGGGTCAGGGCCCCGATCAGGCAGCCGAGCGCCAACCCCCGGCCGCGCAGGAACCATGTCGCCATCAGCCGGATCGCCGGAGGATAGACGCCCGCCAGCGCCATCCCGGTCACGAGCCGCGCGGTGATGGCGGCCGCCGGGCCGGGCTCCAGCAGGAGGATGAGGGTCGACGCGCCCGCGAGCGCGGCCGCCCCTGCCATCAGCCGGTTGGGATGCAGCCTGTCAGGCAGCCCCAGGACGCTCGAGGCGAGTGCGCCAATGACAAAGCCTGCCTGAACCCCGTTCGTGAGCCAAGCCGCCTCGGAGGACCCGAGGCTCCAGCGTGCGACAAGCTCGGGCATGACGGCGGTGGCCGAGAACCAGGTGGAAAGGGACAAGACAAGAGCGGCACAGGCCACTGCCAGAAAGGCCCAGCGGTTGCCGCTCATGCCTCACCTGCGCCCATGCGATCCTGCCCCCGGTTCCTGCCGGGACATCATCGCGGGCTTTTCGCGCTTCGCCAATGCAATTCCGTCACAGCGGCGGACGAAGCGAGCTGCCGAAATACTTTTTCTTCTGCGGAGCGGAAATTTCTCCCACCCTCGGAGGCTTCGTGCGGGACGAATGCAGTCCGGGCGGCGGCCCGCGCCGCCCGGAAACGTCGGCAAGAGCCCTCAGAGGCTCCGCGCGCGCTCGAGGGCTGCCATGCAGGCCGCCTCGTCGCCGCGGGCGAGCGCGCTGCGCGCCTCTTCGATGGCGCCTTCGCGGGTGGTGGCACCTTCCGCCGACGCGCCTTCGGCGGCCATCGACTCCCCGCTCTGCTGGGCCGCCGCGTCGTCGCCCGACATGGCGATGGTCGAAGTGTCAGTGCCGCCGCCGCCCGGCTGCTCGAGCGGGGCCAGCGAGCCGTCCTTGGCGATGGCCTCACCCTCGCCCGAGCCGGCCGCCGTGCCCGAGCCGCCCGCAGCCATATCGGACCCGCCGACCGCATCCGACGTTCCCGGCCCGGTCGAGCTGGTGCCCGTGGTGGTGCCGGCCATGTCGGTGCCGCCCGCGGTCGATCCAGCCGCGCCCGCACCCGTGGTGTCGGTTCCGGCCGCCCCACCGGCCATGTCGGTTCCGCCCGTGGCCGCGCCCGTCGTGTCGGTTCCGCTCGTCCCGGCGGTGCCGCCGGCGGCTGTATCGGTTCCGGTCGTCGAGCCCGCCGCGCCGCCGGGCGAAGCCGTGTCCGATCCGCCCGACGCGCCAGAGCCCGTGCTGTCCATGCCCGTGGCCGCGGTTCCGGCCGCTCCGCCGCCGGCCGTCATGTCGCTGCCCGTCGTGGACATGTCCGAGCCGGTGGCGCTTGCCGTGGCATCGCCCCCGGCCGCGGCACCGCTCGTGGCCGGCATGTCCGCCGCCCCGCCGGTAAGGGACGCCAGTTCATCCGCGCAATCGGCATGGGCCGCAGTGGCACCAATGAGGGCCAGGGCGCAGGTCGTGAGTGTCAGGCGTTTCATGGATCTCCTCCTCTCCAAGATGGAGGCGTGCAACCGCGGGGCCCGGCGCTTGTTCCGGGCAAAGCGTCGCTTCGCGAGGCGACGCCGTCCCCGCGCCCGGCGGGACGGAAGAAATTTTCACCGCCTGTGTCGATGCGCAGAGCGGCGGCCCCCGACGGGCGAGGGCCGCCGTCGGCGGGATCAGGACGAGGCGACCTCGGCCCCAACATAGACGGGATTGCCCTGCCGCAGCACCTTCAGCAACAGGACCCCGCGGCCGCGCGCCTCCGCCACGGCCGAGGCAAGATCCCGCGGCGTCGCAATCGCGCGCCCCCCGGCCTCTTCGATCACGTCTCCGGGCGCCAGCCGGCCGGCGTTCGGGCCGGCCGGATCGACCGCCGTCACCACCACGCCCGAGGCACCTTCGGGCAGTCCGAGCTGCCGGGCCAGCGCGGGCTCCAGCGGTTGAACCTCGAGCCCGAGCGGCGCGCCCAGCCCCTCTGGCGCGGCGGCCGCAGCGGGCTCCAGTCGGTCGGCCGACAGCTCGCCGATCGTGACCGTCATCTCGCTCTCGCGCCCGTCGCGCTGAACGGTGAGCCGGGCCTCCTCGCCGTTCGGGATGGCCGCGATCAGCCGGGGCAGGCTGGACCGCTCGCCGATCTCCTGCCCGTTGACCGCGGTGATGACATCGCCGCTCTCGATGCCTCCCGCCTCGGCCGGGCTGTCCGGCTGCACCTCGGCCACGAGCGCGCCCCGGCTGCCCTCGAGACCCATCGCCTGCGCGATCTCGGGCGTCAGGGGCTGGATGGTCACGCCCAGCCACCCGCGCGAGACCGAGCCCGTCTCCTGCAGTTGCGCCACCACGTCCCGCACCGTGTTGGCCGGGATCGAGAAGCCGATGCCGACCGATCCGCCCGAGGGCGAGAAGATCGCCGTGTTCATGCCCACCACCTTGCCGGCCGTATCGAAGAGCGGTCCGCCGGAGTTGCCCCGGTTGATGGCCGCATCGGTCTGGATGTAATCGTCATAGGGGCCCGAGTTGATGTTGCGCCCCATGGCCGAGACGATGCCCGACGTGACCGTTCCGCCAAGGCCGAACGGATTGCCGACCGCCACGACCGCATCGCCCACGCGCAGCCGGTCGCTGTCACCGAACTCGACGAAGGGCAGATCACTCGCATCCCGCAGCCGGATCACGGCAATGTCGGTCATGGGATCGGCGCCCACCATCTCGGCCTTGAACTCGCGCCCGTCCTCGAGCTTGACGGTCATGTCGGTGGCATTCTCGACGACATGGTTGTTGGTCACGATCACGCCGTCCTGCGAGATCAGGAACCCCGATCCGAGCCCATGCATGACGCGGTCGCGCTCGCGCTCCGGCGGGCCGGGCATGCGGAACTGCGGGTCGATCTCGCCGAAGCGGCGAAGGAACTCCTCGAGCGGCGATGCCGCCATCGAAGCGGTCTCCTGCGACTTGGCGGTCACCTCGATGAAGACGACGGCCGGCGAGACGCGGGCCACGAGATCGGCATAACCCTGCATCGGCACCTCGGCGTGGGCAGGCGCCACCGGCAGCGCAGTGCCGACGGCGCCTCCGGCAAGGAGGGTGCTGGCAATCAGGACGGCCTTGAGCGAGGATCGGGGGGTGGGCAGGGGCATGGAAACTCTCCTTTGGTTGACCGGGCGCCTGTGGGACCTGCGGCCGGAACCGGGAACCGCGGCGCGTCCGGGCCTGGACACCAACATGGGACGCAAGCTTGCGGGTCCGCTTACGGGCGGATTACCATTCCGTAAGCTCGCACGGACGTGATCGCGGGCCTTGCGGGGCGAACCTTACCGAACGGTGAGGAGCCCGAAAGGTTGCGGCAAGGGGCCCCGCTTAGAGTCGGCCCCATGGAGAGAGCCATGAAGATCCTGCTTGCCGAGGATGACAGTCAGACCGCCGCCTACCTCCGGCAGGGTCTCTCGGCCGAGGGATACAGCGTGGATCATGTGCCCGACGGGCGCGACGCGCTGGTGCAGGCGACGCTGCAACCCTACGACCTGCTGGTGATCGACCGGATGATGCCGGGGCTGGACGGGCTCTCGCTGGTCAAGGCCTTGCGCAGCGCGCAGATCAAGGCCCCCATCCTGATCCTGACGGCGATGGGGGGCGTGACGGACCGGGTCGAGGGGCTTCAGGCGGGCGCCGACGACTACCTTGTGAAGCCCTTTGCCTTCTCGGAGCTTTCGGCCCGGCTTGCGGCGCTTGCCCGCCGCCCGGCCCTTGCCGAAACCGGGCGCGACGTGCTGCGCGTGGGCGATCTCACGCTCGACACGACCCGCCGCACCGCAACCCGCGGCGGCGTCGAGATCGACCTGCAGCCCCGCGAGTTCCGCCTGCTCGAGCATCTGATGCGCTCGGCGGGGCGGGTGCAGACCCGGACGATGCTGCTCGAGGCGGTCTGGGACTTTCACTTCGATCCCGGAACGAGTGTGGTCGAGACGCACATCAGCCGGCTGCGCGCCAAGATCGACCGGCCCTTCGAGAAGCCGCTCCTCCATACGGTTCGGGGGGCGGGCTACATGCTGAAGGCATGAAGGTTACACCCCACCCCTCGCGGTTCCGGGCGGGGGCCGCGCGCCTTCTGGGCTCGTCCTCGCTCCGGTTGGCGGCGCGGCTGACCCTGATCTTCGTGGCGGCGACGCTGCTTGCCGGGGTGGTGTCGGTGCCGCTGCTGACCGGGGCGCTGAAGGACCGGCTGCGCGCCGATGCCCGGCAGATGGCCGAGGCGCTCGCCGCCACATGGCAGGTGGCGGGTCTGGTGGACCTGCATGCCCAGATCGCCACCAACATCGCCACGACCCGCGACTTCGCCAACCTCTATCTGTTCATCGACAATTCCGGCCGGATCGTCTTCGGCAACTTCCATCTGCCCGAGCCCTTCGTCGGTCCGCGCGAACTGGTTTCGGGGCGCGACATGCGGCTGCCCGGCCGCGCCCCCGAGGGGCTCGGCTTTTCGGCCTACGGGCTGCGCATCCCGGCCGGCTACGTCATGGCCGCGCGGCAGACGACGGCGCTCGACGAGGTGAGGGCCATCGTGATCCGCTCGGTGGCCCTGGGCCTCGCGCTTGCGATCCTGCTCGCCGTGACGGTGGCGGGCGTGCTTGCATGGCAGGCCGAGCGGCGGATCGCCCGCCTGTCGGATGTGCTGACCGGCGCCGCCGGCGGCGATCTGTCGAACCGCATCCGGGATGGCGGAAGCGACGACATCGGGCGCATCGCGCAGGCGGTGAATGCCATGCTCGACCAGCTCGAGCTGACGGTCGAGAGCCTGCGTCAGGTCTCGTCCGACGTGGCCCATGATCTGAGGACCCCGATCACCCGGCTGCGCAGCTCGCTCGAGCCGCTGATGCTGCGCGAAGATCTGCCCGAGGATGCGGCGGCCGAGGTCGCCCTTGCCGTTGGCCAGGCGGACCGGATCGTGCGGATCTTCAACGCGGTGCTGCGGATCGCCCAGATCGAGGGCGGCGGCGCACGCCCCCGCTTTGCGCCGCTGGATCTGGGCCAGCTCGTCACCGACCTGCACGAGATGCTCGAACCCGTCGCGGAAGAGCTGGGCCACAGCCTCGCCGCCGAGGTTGCGCCGGTGCGGGTGGACGGCGACCGCGACCTGCTTGCGCAGGCGATCTCGAACCTGGTCGAGAATGCCTTCCGCCATTGCCCGGCCCCGGCGCGCATCACCCTCGCCGTCCGATCGGTCGGCGCCGAGGCCCTCCTCACGGTCACAGACGATGGCCCCGGCATACCGGGGCCGGAGCGCGAGGCGGTCTTTCGCCGCTTCTACCGGCTGGAGCGGAGCCGCAACAGCGAAGGCAGCGGCCTCGGCCTCAGTCTCGTGGCGGCGGTGCTGCGCCTCCACGGCGGGCGGGTGGGCCTCGAGGACGCGCAACCGGGGCTGCGCGTCCTGCTGCGATTGCCGCTCAGCGCCGGATGATCTCCATGCCCGCCAGCGGGCAGTTGCCCTGCTCGGCCGCGGCGAGCTTGAGCGCCTGCGCCTCCTTCACGAGCCGGCAGACCATCGGAAAGCTGCTCGAACCGCTGCCGCCCTCGGGGTCCGACAGGGTCAGAAGGCCGTTGACCGCCTCCCACTGGCCGCTGACCGAGGTGTCAAGCTCGACATTGCGCATGGTGAAGGTGCCGCCGGGGGCAAAGGTCGCGAACAGCGGCCCGATCCCGTAGGTGCCGGCCCACAACTCGCCCACTTCCTCGGCCGGAGCAGGCTGAGGAGCCTCCGCCGTCTCGGCCGCCGGTTCTTCCTCGGCCGGTGCCTCAGCGGGGGCCGCATCCTCTGCCACTGCATCTGCCGCGTCGTCGGCAGCGCCTTCCGCCGCAGAGTCGCCCTGCGCGGCAGCGGCGTCCTCGGCCTCGTCAACCTCCTCGACCGGCACTTCGGGCTCGTCAGCCGCCTCGGCCGGCACTTCAGGCTCCCCGGCCTCTTCCGCCTCGTCAGAAGCGTCGCTTCCCGCTTCCGGCGCTGGCTCGGGCGCCGCCTGCGCCCCGGCCCCGGCCGCGGCGGCAAGTGGCGCCGGGCCTTCCGTGGGCACCTTCAGATCCTGCTCTCCGATCCGCCGCTCGAGTTGCACGAGTTCCTCGGACCGCGAGGCCAGAAGCTGAGCCAGCGTCTCGACCATGCCCTGCAGGTCCGTCCGCTGCCGGGCCGCCGACTGGGCCGCCGCCACCAGCGCGCCGCTCTCGGACCGCAGCCCCTCCATCCGGCGATCGAGATCCTGCACCTCGCCGGCAAGCTTCGAGACGGTCGCGCGGAGTGTGTCCTCGCGGCCGGTCAGCTCCTTCAGCCGGGCATCCGCGGCCTTGAAATCCTCGATGGCCTTGGTCGTGCCCTGCTCGGCTTCGGCCCTGCGGCTGTCGAAACTCGCAATCTCCTCGCGCATCGGCGCCAGTTCGGACGAAAGCCGCTCATGCTCGGCCTCGACCGTCGCGAGTTCGGCCTGGGCCGCTTCAAGCTGGCTCCGGCGCTCGGCAAGCTGGCTCTCGGCCGCCTTCACCTGCGAGGTCAGCCCCGCCACTTCCGTCTCGAGCGCCGCGATCGAGCCGCTCAGCGCCGACTGCCGCGCCAGCTCTTCCAGCGCAAGATTGCGCTCGTTGTACATGTAGGCGCCGAACCCGGCGCCGCCCACGGCAATCACCGCCAGCGTCGCCGGCACGGCAACCGCCATTCCCATGCTCTTCGGCATGATACCCCCTTGCTTCCAACCTGCGACCGGGGGCCTGCCCGAAAGGCCGGGCCCCGGCACCGGAAGCAAGCTTACTGGTAGCGGCCGCCGCGCTCCAAGACTTCAATCTGGTATCCGTCGGGATCCGCGATGAAAAAGAACCGGGCGATCACCTCGCCCCCGGGGGCAAAGTCCACCAATTTCCGCGGGTTGAGCCCGGCTGCGGTCAGCCGGGCATGTTCGGCTGCGACATCTGCGACCGACACGGCCAGATGGCCGTAGCCGTCGCCGAGGTCATAGGGCTCGCTCCGGCCCTTGTTGACCGTCAGTTCCAGCTCGAACCCGCTCTCCGGGTTCGAGAGATAGATCAGCGTGAAACTGTCGAAATCCAGCCGGTCGGCCACCTCGAGGCCAAAGGCCTCGCGGTAGAAGGCCACCGAGCGCGCCTCGTCCTGCACGCGGATCATGCTGTGGATCAGCTTGGCCAAGGAACCCTCCAAATCCGTGAAACCGGGGCGGCTCGGCCGGCCGCCCCCAACCCTCAGGCCGCCGAAACGCCGATGCCGGCCGCGCGGCGCCGCTCGACACGGGCGCGGATGGCGGCGACATCCGTCACCGGCGTCGCGGCAAAGAGCGTCCGCGTGTACTCGTGCTGCGGCGCGTCGAAGACCGCGTCACGGATGCCGTATTCCACCACCTCGCCCTTCCACATCACCATCACCTCGTCGGCGATGTAGCGCACCACCGACAGGTCATGAGAGATGAAGACATAGGTCAGGTCGAATTCCTCCTGCAGGTCGGCGAGCAGGTTCAGCACCTGCGCCTGCACCGAAAGATCGAGCGCCGAGACGGGTTCATCCAGCACCAGAAGCCGCGGGTTCACCATCAGCGCCCGCGCGATGGCAAGGCGCTGGCGTTGCCCGCCCGAGAACATGTGCGGATAGCGGTGGAAGTGCTCGGGCGCGAGGCCCACCTTGACCAGCATCGCCATCGCCTTCTCGCGGCGCGCCTCGGCGCTGTCCTTCGTGTTCAGGATCAGCGGCTCCATCAGCATGTCGCCGACCTTCTGGCGCGGGTTGAGCGAGCCGTAGGGGTTCTGGAACACGATCTGCACCTTGCGGCGCAGGCCCGGCGGCAGGCCCTGCTTCGCGATGTCGATCTTTTCGCCGTCGATCAGCAGATCGCCCTCGGTCGCCGGGTCGATCAGGGTTATGATCCGCGCCAGCGTGGACTTGCCGCAGCCGCTTTCGCCGACCACGGCCAGGGTGCGGCCCTGCTCGACCGCAAAGGAGATCCCCTTGAGCGCGCGGACGGGCCGGGACCGGCGGAAGAGCCCGCCGGAGCCTGCGTAGTCGCGCACGATGTTGCGGGCTTCGAGAACCGGGGCCATCACACGCCTCCTGCCAGAGCTTCGGTATCGACGAAATCCGAGACCGTAGGCAGGCGGTCGCCGGTCGCGAGTTCCGGCAGCGCCGACAGCAGCGCCCGGGTGTAGGGATGCTGCGGCGCCTCGAAGATCTGCAGCACGCCCGCCTCCTCCATCTTGCGGCCCTTGTACATCACCACGACGCGGTCGGCGGTCTCGGCCACCACGCCCATGTCGTGCGTGATCATGATCATGCCCATGCCCGTGTCCTCCTGCAGCTTCATCAGGAGGTCGAGGATCTGCTTCTGGATCGTCACGTCGAGCGCGGTCGTGGGCTCGTCGGCGATCAACAGCTTCGGCTTGCAGGCGATGGCCATGGCGATCATCACCCGCTGGCACTGGCCGCCCGACATCTGGTGCGGGTAGGAGGCCAGCCGCGCCTCGGGCTCGGGGATGCCGACGGCCTGGAACAGCTCGATCGCGCGGGCGCGACGTGCGCGGGCGCCGAGCTTCAGGTGGACGCGCAGCACCTCCTCGATCTGGAAGCCCACCGTGAAGCAGGGGTTCAGCGAGGCGATCGGCTCCTGGAAGATCATCGAGATGTCGCGCCCGATGAGCTTGCGCCGGTCGGCGTCCGACATGCCCAGCATGTCGCGGCCGTCAAAGCGCAGGAGGTCGGCCTCGACCCGCGCCGTCGCGGGCAGAAGGCCCATCGTGGCCAGCATCGCCACCGACTTGCCCGAGCCGCTCTCGCCCACCACCGCCAGCACCTCGCGGCTGTTGACGGTCATGTCGATACCCTTCACGGCGTGGAAGCGGCCGGTCGAGGTGGCGAAACTGACCGAGAGGTTGCGGATTTCGAGAAGCGCCATGATCTCAGCTCCGCTTCAGTTTCGGATCGAGAGCGTCGCGCAGGCCGTCGCCCACGAGGTTGATCGCCAGCACCGTGGTCAGGATCGCAAGGCCGGGGAAGGTCACCACCCACCAGGCCCGCAGGATGAACTCCCGCGCCTCGGCGAGCATGGTGCCCCATTCCGGCGTCGGCGGCTGCGCCCCCATGCCAAGGAAGCCGAGCGCCGCCGCATCCAGAACCGCGTTCGAGAAGGACAGCGTGCCCTGCACGATCAGCGGAGCGAGACAGTTCGGCAGGATGGTGCGGAACATCAGCCGCAGCCGCCCTGCCCCCGCCACCCGCGCGGCCATCACATATTCGCGGTTCTTCTCGGCCATCACCGCCGCGCGGGTAAGGCGTGCGAAGTGCGGTTGCAGCACGATGGCAATGGCGATCATCGCGTTCGTGAGGCCGGGGCCGAGGATCGCCACCATCACCAGCGCCAGCAGAAGCGAGGGGAAGGCAAGGATCACGTCCATCACCCGCATGATGACCGCATCGACCCAGCCGCCGAAGAAGCCCGCGACAAGGCCGAGGATGATCCCGCCCGTCAGCGCGATCGAGACCACGACGCAGCCGATGAAGAGCGACTGCCTTGCCCCGAAGATCAGCCGCGAGAGGATGTCGCGCCCCACCGCATCGGTGCCCAGAAGGAAGGTCGTGCTGCCGCCCTCCTGCCAGAACGGCGGGATGAGCAGCGCGCCGCGGTTCTGCAGCGTCGGGCTGTGCGGGGCCAGAAGCGGCGCAAAGACCGCGACCAGCACCAGCGCGAGGAACACGCCAAGGCCGATGACCGCGCCGCGGTTTTCGGAGAAGTAGAACCAGAACTCGCGCAGGATCCGGCGCTTTTCCGAGGACGGCGGGGCGGGGGGTGTCACGGCGGTCATGGAACCCTCACGAATGACGGATGCGGGGGTTGATCACCCCGTAGAGCAGATCGACGATCAGGTTCACCACCATCACGACGCCCGCCATGAGCAAAAGGCCCCCCTGCACCGACGGATAGTCGCGGCGCGAGATGGAATCGATCATCCACTTGCCGATGCCGGGCCAGGAGAAGATCGTCTCGGTCAGGATGGCGCCGGCCATCACCACGCCGACCTGCAGGCCGATGGTCGTGACCACCGGGATCAGCGCGTTCCTCAGCGCATGAACCGAGATCACGCGGAACGGGCTCATGCCCTTGGCGCGGGCGGTGCGGACATAGTCCTCGCCCAGCACCTCGAGCATGGCTGAACGCGACTGGCGCGCGATAACCGCCATCGGGATCGTCGCCAGCACGATCGCCGGCAGGATCAGGTGGCGCACCGCCGAGGTGAAGGCGCCCTTCTGCCCCGAAACGAGCGAGTCGTAGAGCATGAAGCCCGTGCCGTTCGGGAAGTAGTAAAGCAGGTCGATCCGCCCCGAGACCGGCGTCCAGCGCAGGATGCCCGAGAAGAAGATGATGAGCAGCAGACCCCACCAGAAGATCGGCATGGAATAGCCCACCAGCGCCGTGCCCATCGAGATCTGGTCGAACCAGCTGCCGCGCTTGATCGCGGCGAAGACGCCCAGCGGAATGCCGACCAGCGTGGCCAGCGTGACCGCCACCAGACCAAGCTCGACCGTCGCCGGAAAGAGCGTCAGGAACTCGGTCAGGACCGGCTTCTTGGTGGTCAGCGACAGGCCGAAGTCGCCCTGGAAGAGATTTCCCAGGAAGTCGAAATACTGGACCCAGATCGGGCGGTCGAAGCCGAGCTGGGCCGAGAGCTGCGCATGACGCTCGGGCGTGATGCCACGCTCGCCCGCCATCAGCAGCACCGGATCGCCCGGCAGCAGCCGCACGAAGCCGAAGGCCACGATGGTGATGCCGATGAAGGTCGGTATCAGATAGGCAAGCTTGCCGATGAGGAATCTGATCATCTGAACCCTGAATGATGAGAGGCGCGCCGGGGTCCTCCCGACGCGCCTGCCCGTTACTTTAGCCGTTTCACTCTTCGATATCGACGCCCGAGAAGCCGTGCTTGCCCAGCGGGTTCATCACATAGCCCGAGACCTTCTGCGACATCGGCATGAAGACCGTCGAATGGGCGATGGTGGCCCAGGGGTTCTCGCGCTTGAAGACGAGTTGCGCCTCTTCGTAGAGCTTCGCGCGCTCGGCCTGATCGGCGGTAACCTTCGCCTTCTGGATCAGGTCGTCGAACTCCTTGTTGCACCACTGGGCGCGGTTCGCGCCGCCGTCGCCGGTGGCCGCACAGCCCAGAAGCACGCCGAGGAAGTTGTCCGGGTCGCCGTTGTCGCCCGTCCAGCCGAGGATGACCGCACCCTTGCGCGCCGGCTCGGTCGATTTCTTCAGATACTCGCCCCATTCATACGAGACGATCTCGACGTTGACGCCGATCTTGGCCAGGTCTTCCTGCATCAACTCGGCCGTGCGGCGCGCGTTCGGCATGTAGGGCCGCTGCACCGGCATGGCCCAGATCTCCATCGAGAGATTCGAGACGCCCGCCTCTTCCAGCAGCGCCTTGGCCGCCTCGGGGTCGTAGGCCGTGTCCTCGACCGCGTCGTTGTAGCTCCACATGGTCGGCGGGATCGGGTTCTTGGCCACCTCGCCGGTGCCCTGGAACACGGCATCAAGGATGGCTTCCTTGTTCAGCGCCATGTTGAGCGCGCGCCGCACATCGGGATTGTCGAAGGGCGCGATGGTGGTGTTGTAGGCCAGATAGGCCACGTTCAGGCCCGGCTGCTCCATCACCTGCAGGTTGGCATCGGCCTTCAGCGCCTCGATGTCGGCGGGCGCCGGATAGGGCATGATGTGGCACTCGCCGGCCTGCAGCTTCTGCATCCGCACCGCCGGATCGGGGGTGATGGCGAAGATCAGGTCGTCGATCTTCTCGCGGCCGGCCCAGTAGTCGTCGTGGGCCTGGTAGCGGATCACGGCGTCCTTCTGGTAGGCCACGAACTTGAACGGCCCGGTGCCGACGGGGGCGTTGTTCAGGTCTTCCTTGCGGTTCTCGGCCTCGAGCGTGTCGGCATATTCCTTCGACAGGATCGAGGCGAAGTCCATCGCGAGGTTGGCCAGGAACGGCGCCTCGGGGCGGGTCAGCACGAACTTCACCGTGAGGTCGTCGACCTTCTCGATCTCCTTGATCACGGTCGGCATTTCCATGCCGCTGTAATATTCGTAGGTGATCCCGGTCACATACTGGTGCCACGGGTTTTCCGTGTCGCCCTGGCGCAGGAACGAGAAGATCACGTCGTCGGCGTTCAGGTCGCGCGTCGGCGTGAAGAAGTCGGTGGTGTGGAACTTGACGCCCGGACGCAGGCGGAAGGTGTACTCCAGCCCGTCTTCCGAGATCTCATAGCTTTCGGCCAGCGCCGGGGCGATCTCGGTCGTGCCCGGCTTGAACTCGACCAGCTGGTTGTAGACGGTCTGGCTCGCGGCGTCGAACGTGGTGCCGGCGGTGTAGGGCGCGGGGTCGAAGCCCTCGGGCGAACCTTCCGAGCAATAGACCAGCGTCTTGGCGTGGGCTCCGGCAGCAGCCATCAGGGCCAGCGACGACGCGGCCAGCAGATGAGCGAATCTCATGGGTGAACCTCCATCATGTTGGAAGTGCCGTCTTCTTCCGAACGAGCGGCGCCTCGGAGCGGATCAAATGCCGTCGTGAGAACGTTTGCAAGGCCGATTCTCAAGCATGACGTAGCGGCGTCGCGGCAAAAAGGGAACCTGCATTGACTGTTTGCGTTCCGCGAGGCGGACAGCGACGGTCCGCCGCAGGTCCGCAAGGAGGAGGGTGCATGGCGAAGGAACTCAGGCAGGGCGACAAGGTAGCCTGGAACACGAGCCAGGGGGAGACCGAGGGCCGGATCGTGAAGAAGCAGACCAGCGACACCAAGATCAAGGGGCACAAGGTCTCGGCCTCGCCCGACGATCCGCAGTATGTGGTTCAGAGCGACAAGACGGGCGCAAAGGCCGCCCACAAGCCCGAGGCCCTCCGCAAGAAGTAGAAACTGTCTGGCCGGCGCGACGGCTGGCCCGTGACGGGGCACCCGCCCTCCTTCGGCAACCGCTCGCCGAAGCGATTTGCGGCTCTTGCGGTTTCGGATAGGCTCGGGAACCGAGGCAGGAACAACAAGACCACAGGAGAGCGGGATGCAGGCAACGCGGCGGATGATGATGCTCGGGCTTCTGGCTGCGGGTTTGGCGGGGTGCGGCGGTGGCGTGGGGCTTTCGCCCTCACCCTCCCCCGAGCCCGCCATGCGCGCGGTGCCGAACCCGGCCTGGGACGCGTGGGTGGCCGGCTTCCGGCCGCGGGCGATCGGCGCCGGCGTCGCGCCGGACACCTTCGACCGCGCCTTCCGCAGCGCAGGCTTCCTGCCGCAGGTCATCGAGCGCGACCGCAACCAGACCGAGTTCACCCGGACGACAGAGGATTATCTGGCCATAGCGGCCTCTGACGAGCGGATCGCCCTGGGCCGCGCGGCCCTCGCCCGCCACGCGGCCGTGCTGTCGCGCATCGAATCCCGTTACGGCGTCGAGGCCGAGGTCGTGACGGCGGTCTGGGGCCTCGAAAGCCGCTATGGGGAACGTCGCGGCGATGTGCCTGTCATCTCGGCCCTCTCCACCCTGGCCTTCGACGGCCGCCGCGGCGCCTTCTTCGAGAGCCAGCTGATCGCAGCCCTCAAGATCGTGCAGGCGGGTGATACCGACCCGGCCCATCTGACCGGAAGCTGGGCCGGCGCCATGGGCCACACCCAGTTCATCCCCACCTCCTACCTCGCCTATGCGGTGGATTTCGACGGCGACGGCCGGCGCGACATCTGGTCGGACGATCCCACCGACGCGCTGGCCTCGGCCGCGGCCTATCTGTCGCGCTCGGGGTGGCAGCGGGGCCAGCCCTGGGGGGTCGAGGTGCAACTGCCCGCGGGCTTCAATCCCGGCCTTGCCGGGCGCGGCACGACCCGCAGCCCCTCGGCCTGGGCGAGCCTCGGGGTGCGTGACATGGACGGGCGGGCCGTGCCGGATCACGGGCCCGCCTCGATCCTGATCCCGATGGGCCTTGCGGGTCCGGCCTTCATGGTGTTCCGCAACTTCACCGTCATCACGCGCTACAACAACGCCGAGAATTACGTCATCGGGGTCGGCCACCTCTCGGACCGCCTGCGCGGCCGTCCGCCGATCCGGGGAAGCTTTCCGCCCGATGCCCGCGGCATGACCATGCGGGACCGGCAGGAGCTTCAGCGCCGTCTGACCGCCGCTGGATACGACACCGGCGGGACCGACGGGGTGATCGGCTCCAGAAGCCAGGCCGCGATTTCCGCCTACGAGGCGGCCAACGGCCTGCCCGTGACGGGGCAACCCTCGCTTGGCCTGCTTCGCAGACTGGGGGGCTGAGGCCCGCATCCGGCGTGACGGGCCGCGGCCCTGGCGACGAGGCCGCAACCCTTGAACGTGGTCGAAGACTGCGGTATGAGCACCGGGTGAAGCCCGTGGCGCTCTGCCGCCCCTTCATCATGCGGACGTAGCTCAGTTGGTAGAGCACCTGCCTTCCAAGCAGGATGTCGCGAGTTCGAACCTCGTCGTCCGCTCCACCCCCCTGACGTTCAAGACCGGCTCCGGGCCGACGGCTGCACCGCTCTGCGGCCGCGTGCCGGGGTGAAAATGCAAGAGGCGCCAGCGATGCCGGCGCCCCGCTCACGAGCGTCATGGGAACCCGAACGTCACGCGGGCCAGATCAGTTCTTCATCTTGCCGGCGGAATCCACAAGCTCGGCCTTTTTCCGTTGCGCCCACTCGCGGCCCGGATCGCCACCCCACAGCAACCAGCCGACATATTCCGGCGACGGATCCTCTTCGTTGCCGAAGTTCTCGTCCTGCTTGTGCACTTCCTGCCGGTCGAAGAAGTTCACCATCCGCTTGATGGTCTGAGGGGACAGCGACTTGCGCCCCTTCAGATCGCGGGCCCGTGCAACGCCCACATTGGTGCCGCCCCGCTTGTACTTCCGGCGGAGTTCAAGCCCCTTCTCCGCCACCGAAGCTACCTCCGGCGGCGGTGTAAGATCGATACTCTTGTCTTTCATCTTGACCATCACCCCAAAAGTCTCCCCCCAAGGAAACACCTGACAACGCACAGGAAGAGAGATGGTTCCCGCTATCTCACTCCGATGAACGGAGAACTTGCGCAGGCCGCGCCCGCAGCGGACGCAACGCAAAGCCGAGGCCCGCGAGCAGCGTGGCGAGCACGCCCCCGGCGACGATGGCCAGCGCCGAGACAGGCTCGAACCGATAGCTGGCCTGCATCACGAAGGTCATGACGGCCCATCCGGCAAGTCCCCCGGCGAGGATCGCCACAAGCCCCGCCGCCGCCCCCAGGAGGCCCGAGCGCAGCGCGAAGCTCGCCAGGATCCGGCCCCGCGTGGCCCCGAGCGTCTTCAGCACGGCCGCTTCGTAGATCCGCCCGCGCTCGCCCGCCGCAGCGGCGCCGATCAGCACCACAAGGCCCGTCACCAGCGTCGCCGCCGCGGCCCAGGCCGTCGCCGTGGCGATCGCCGAGAGAGCCTCGCTCACCCGGTCGATGGCATCCTTGACGCGGACGGCGGTGATGTTGGGATAGTCCGAGGCCAGCTCCCGAAGGATGCGGCCCTCGGCCTGCGGCTCGGCATAGACGGTGGAGATGAAGGTGTGGGGCGCGCCCTGAAGGGCGGCCGGGTTCATCACCATCACGAACCCCATGCCGGCCGAGGAGAAATCCACCTCGCGCAGGGATGTGATCTCGGCCTCGATGTCGCGGCCCAGGATGTTGACGGTCAGCCGGTCTCCAAGCTTGAGGCCGATCTCGGCGGCCTCTTCGGCGGCAAAGGACACCTGCGGCGGGCCCTGATAATCCTCGGGCCAGAAGGTGCCCGCCACCACGCGCGCGGTCTCGTCGGGGCGGGCGGCGTAAGAGATGCCGCGGTCGCCGCGCACGACCCAGTGCTCGCCCGCCACCTCGCGCGCGGGCGTGCCATTGATCCGGGTCAGAACGCCCCGCAACATCGGCGCCGCCTCGGCGCGGCTCACCTCGGCGTCGGCCTCAAGCCGGCCGAGGAAGCCGTCGATCTGGTCCTGCTGGATGTCCACGAAGAAGTAGGACGGCGCACGCTCGGGCAAGTCGCGCGAGATCGCCGAGCGGAGATTCGCGTCGATCTGGCCCACGGCGGCCAGCACCGAGAGGCCGAGGCCGAGCGACAGGATGACGGACGCCGCCTCTTCCCGCGGCCCGCCGATCGAGGAGAGCGCAAGCCGCAGCGCCGTGCGCCCGCGCGCAAGGCCCGAGCGCGCGGCCCGCCGTGCGGCGCGGCGCAGCGCAAGCGCGGCCAGGGCCAGCACCGCCAACGCCCCCGCGATGCCGCCCGCCGATCCGAGGGCGAGAAGCGCCGTGCCGGAGAAGGCCACCGCGCCCCCCACCAGCAGCGCCGCCACCGCGCCCGTGGCCAGCAGCCACGGCCACCGCGGGCGCCCTCCGCCCCCGGTTCCGCGGTAGAGGGCGGCGGCACGGACGCTCTCGGTGCGCGCCAGCGGCCAGAGCGTGAAGAGCAGCGCGGTCAGGATGCCGTAGAAGGCGGCCTCGGCCAGCGGTGCAGGGTAGATGCCGAAGGCGATGGGGAAAGGCAGCGAGGCCACGATGAAGGGCGAGGCCGCCAGCGGCAGAAGAATCCCGAGCAGCAGGCCCGCCGCCACGCCAAGCGCGGTCAGCACGCCGATCTGCAGCAGATAGGCCAGGAAGATCGTGCTGCCCTCGGCGCCCAGGGTCCGCAGCGTCGCGATCGTGGCGATCTTGCCCTCGAGATAGGCCCGCACGGCCGCCGAGATGCCGACGCCCCCCACCGCAAGACCGGCAAGCCCAACGAGGACCAGGAAGGATCCGGTCCGGTCCACGAACCGCTCGACGCCGGGGCTCGCGCGGCGGCTGTCCGACCAGCGCATCCCCTTGTCGCGGAAGGCGGCCTCGGCCTCGGCCTGCGCCGCCGCCAGATCCGTTCCAGCCGGCAGGTCGAGCCGGTATTCCGTCTCATAGAGCGTGCCGGGGCCGAGCAGCCCCGACGCGCCCAGGGCCGAACTGTGCACAAGCGTGCGCGGGCCGAAGGCAAAGCCGCCGGTGATGCTGTCGGGCTCGCGCACGATGACCGCGCCGAGCCGGAAGTTCTGGTTGCCAAGCCGGAAGCTCTCGCCGATGCCGATCCCGAGCCGGTCCGCCAGCACCCGGTCCATGACGGCGCCGGGCAGGCCGCGGCGGGCCAGCGCCTCCTCGAGCGGGAAGGGCGGATCGAGCTCCATCTCTCCCACCAGCGGGTAGAGGTCATCGACGCCCTTGACCTGCGTCAGGGCGCGCTCATCCCCCACGACGGCCATCGAGCGGAACTCGACCACCTCCGAGACGCGCTCGGCCCGCTCTTCCATCCAGGCGCGCTCTTCGGGGGTGGCGAAGCGGTAGGTGAACTCCATCTGCGCGTCGCCGCCCAGCAGCACCGCCCCCTGATCGGTAAGGCCGGCCTCGATGGCCGACCGAACCAGCCCCACCGCCGCGATGGCGGCCACGCCCAGCGTGAGGCAGGCGAGAAAGACGCGGAAGCCGCGAAGGCCGCCCCGCAACTCGCGCCGCGCGATCCGTGCCGCGTTCCTCATGCCGCCTTGCGCTCCTCGCCCGCGATCAGCCCGTCGGCCAGCCGCACCACCCGGTCACAGCGCGCGGCAAGCTCGGGCGCGTGGGTCACGAGCACGAGCGTCGCCCCGTGCCGGTCGCGCAGCCCGAAGAGCAGTTCCATGATCGCCGCCCCGTTCACCCCGTCGAGGTTGCCCGTCGGCTCGTCGGCCAGAAGGATCGCGGGCCGCGGCGCCGCCGCGCGGGCAAGCGCCACCCGCTGCTGCTCGCCCCCCGACATCTGCGAGGGGTAGTGATCCATCCGCCGGCCCAGCCCCACCGCACGCAACTCGGCCTCGGCCCGCGCAAAGGCGTCGCGCGCGCCCGCAAGCTCCAGCGGCACCGCCACATTTTCCAGCGCGGTCATGGTGGGGATAAGGTGGAAAGACTGGAAGACCACCCCCATATTCCCCCGGCGGAACCGCGCGAGCTGGTCCTCGTCCATCGCCGTCAGATCCTGGCCCAGGGCCAGGACCGAGCCGCCGGTGGCGCGTTCCAGCCCGCCCATCAGCATCAGGAGAGACGACTTGCCCGACCCCGAAGGCCCCACAAGACCCAGCGTCTCGCCGCGCCGGATGTCCAGGTCGATCCCCTTCAGGATCTCGACCGGACCCGCATTCCCCGCCAACGTCAGCCGCGCGTCCCTCAGCGCAAGGATCGTCTCGCTCATGCACCTCGCCTCTCTCAACCTCAGCCCCCGATATGGCGCGCTTCGCACGATGCGCAACATGTCGCTGGCCCTTGTCTTCTCTGCCATGCCGTCGCTGGCCGCCGAGGAGGTCACCGTGCTGGCCCTGGGCGACAGCCTGACCGCCGGCTACGGACTGCCGGAAGGAGAGGGCTTTGTTCCGCAGTTGCAACAATGGCTGCGGGACCATGGCCAGGCCGTCGAGGTGGTAAACGCGGGCGTTTCGGGCGACACGACGGCGGGGGGGCTCGCGCGGCTGGCCTGGAGCCTGACCCCCGAGGTCGATGCCATGATCGTGAACCTCGGCGGCAATGACATGCTGCGCGGACTTGACCCCGGGCTCAGCCGCTCGAACCTCGAGGCGATCCTCAAGGAGGCCCGGGCGCGCGAACTGCCCGTGCTGCTGGTCGGGCTCGAGGCGCCGGGCAATTACGGCCCCGACTACAAGCGGGACTTCGACGCGATCTTCCCGGATCTCGCCCGCAGCTACGAGGCCGATCTCGAGGCCAACTTCTTCGCGCCGCTGACTGCGCGGCTTGACGAGCCCGACGCGCGCCAGCGCTACATGCAGCCCGACGGCATCCATCCCAGCACCGAGGGCGTGGCCGTGATCGTCGAGGAGATCGGCCCGAAGGTGCGGGCGCTGGTCGAGCGCGCGCGGAACTAGGCCCGACGGGCGCCCGCGGCCGGAGGGGCAGTGCGGGTGCGCGAGATTGCGGAAGCCGCGGCGATGTCGCCGTGAACCGCTTGGAGCGGCCGGGCAGGCGGCCTATATGACGGGCCTCTGCCACGGAGAATCCCCATATGTCCGGTCACGTGAACATCCTGAAGCTCTGCGTCGGCGCGGAAGCGGTCGAAGAGCTGATCGCGTGGCAGCACGGCGAGCGCCACCGCTGGCCCGACGGAAATCCGCGCCACATCACCCGGATGTGGCCGAAGCGCGAGGCCGAGGTGCTGGCCGGAGGCTCGCTTTACTGGGTGTTCAAGGGGCTCGTGCTGGCGCGCCAGCCGATCCGGGCCCTCGAGAGCGTCACCGGCGCGGACGGGATCGCGCGCTGCGCGCTGGTGCTCGACCCCGAGGTGATCCGCACCGTCCCTGCCCCGCGGCGGCCCTTCCAGGGCTGGCGCTATCTCTCGCCCGAGGAGTCGCCGGCGGACCTGCCCAAGGGGCGGGCGAAGGAAGAGGCCCTGCCCCCGGAACTGGCCCAGGCGCTGGCCGACATCGGCCTCAGGTAACGGCGAGGTCCGGCAGCTGCAGGCCGAGCCGACGGCCAAGCACCTGCAGCGGCGCCGCGGCCTCGCACCAGTCGGCCTTGCGCGAGGCGAAGAGCACGGCCTGCGAACTGTGGATCAGCGCATCCGACAGGATCTTCAGATTGTTGGCCCGCAGCGTCTCGCCCGACGAGGTGATGTCGGCGATCGCCTCGGCGGTGCCGTTCTTCACCGTGCCCTCGGTCGCGCCCTGGCTGTCCACCAGCTGATAGTCGGCAACGCCATTGTCGGTCAGGAACTCGCGCACGAGACGGTGATACTTGGTGGCAATCCGCAGGCGGAAGCCGTGCGTGGCCCGGAAGGCCGCCGCCACCGCGTCGAGATCGTCCAGCGTGTCCACGTCGATCCAGAAGGCCGGCACGGCGATGATGAGGTCGGCATGTCCAAAGCCGAGCGGCGCCAGCTCGGCCACCTGCGTCCGCCAGTCGGCCAGCTTCTCGCGCACGAGGTCGGACCCGGTGACCCCGAGATGAATGCGCCCCGCCCCCAGCTCGCGCGGGATCTCGCCCGCCGAGAGGAGCACGAGCTCGACGCCCTCGATCCCCTCCACGGCACCGGAATATTCCCGCTCGGCCCCCGTCTGGCGCATCGTCACGCCGCGCGTGCCGAACCAGTCGAAGGTCTTTTCCATCAGCCGGCCCTTGGACGGCACCCCGATCTTCAGCGTCATGCGAGCCCCTTCAGCCTGGCCACGAGGCCCGGGCGGATCACGCCGCCCACCGCGGGGATGGATCGGCCCTGCCCCAGCACCGCCGTCAGCGCGTCATACCGTCCGCCCGTGGACACCGGCGGCAGGGCCGGATCGGCGGCGTGGAAGCTGAAGACGAAGCCATCGTAATATTCCAGCGAACTCTGGCCGTGGCTCGCGTCGAACGGCAGGTGCTCCACCGCGATCCCGCGCGCCGAGAGGGCGCCCAGACGACGCGCGAAGCGGGCGACCGACGGGCCGAGCGACGGCATCCGGCGGGCAAGCCCCTCCAGCCGGTCCAGCGCGGCCGGCGCCGCATCCTCGAGCGACAGCAACTCGTCAAGGACCGCCGTCTCCTCGGCCCCCAGTGGCGCGGCCGAGGCATCCTCGACCAGCGCGGCGGCACGGGCCTCGATCTCGTCCGGCTCGCGCAGGCCGATCGCGGGGCCTGCGGCCTCCATCAGTTCGACCGCGCCCGCCCTCGACAGCCGGTCCAGAAGGCGCAGCCGCGCCTCGGGCACCGGCATGCGGCCTGCAAACCGGTCGAGCAGCGCACGAAACCGGTTGGGCCGCCAGACATGACGCAGGAGGGCGGCCTTGCGCTTCTCGGTGGTCGAAAGACCGCGCACGGCCGCCATCAGGATGCCGATGTCGCCCGTCGCGGCCCGAAGGTCCAGCGGCGCCAGCAACCCCGCGATCAGGGCGAAGACTTCGGCGTCGGCGGCCTCGGGCTCGGTCCGGTCGAACAGCTCGAAGCCCACCTGCATGTATTCGGACGCGCGCGGGCCGACATGCTCCTGCCTACGGAAGACCTCGCCCATGTAGGTGTAGCGCGCGGGCTCGGCCCCTTCGCTCATGTGGGCCTGCACCACCGGCACGGTGAAGTCCGGGCGCAGCATCATCTCGCCCCGGAGCGGGTCCGAGGTGACATAGGCCCGCGCGCGGATGTCCTCGCCATAGAGGTCAAGGAGCGTGCCCGCAGGCAACAGGATGTCAGCCTCGACCGCCACCGCCCCCGCCGCCTGAAAGGCCGCAAAGATCGCCTCGGCTTCCGCGCGCACCGCAGCCTTGGTCACGAGAGCATGTCCTTCACCGCCCGGACCAGCTCCGCCCGCGGCACCTCGACCTGAGCCGGGCGGCTCTTCCATTCCTCGAGGCTCGCGCCCGCGGCGATCTTCGCACCCAGCACGAGATCCTTCAGCACCACCACATCCCGCGCCGCCTCGTCCGAGCCCTGGATCACCGCCACCGGAGATTTCCGAGCATCGGCATATTTCAACTGGTTGCCGAAGTTCTTCGGGTTGCCGAGGTAAAGCTCGGCCCGGATCCCTGCGCGGCGCAGCTCGCCCACCATCGCCATGTAGTCGCCCATCCGGTCGCGGTCCATGACGGTCACGACCACCGGCCCCTGCGCCTCCTGCCCCGCCCGGCCCTTGGCGCGCAGCGCCGCGAGCAGCCGGTCCACCCCGATCGAGACGCCGGTCGCCGGCACCGACTGGCCGGTGAAGCGCTTGACCAGATCGTCGTAGCGCCCGCCGCCCGCGACCGAGCCGAACTGCCGCTTGCGGCCCTTCTCGTCGAGGATCTCGAAGGTCAGCTCGGCCTCGAACACCGGGCCGGTGTAGTAGCCGAGACCCCGCACCACCGAGGGGTCCACCACGATCCGGTCAGGCCCGTAGCCCTGTGCGTCGAGCAGCTCGGCGATGGTTTCCAGCTCCTGCACGCCTTCGCGCCCGAGGGTCGAGCCGCCGACCAGCTCGCGCAGCCGCGCCGCCGTCTTGGCGCCGGTGGCACGTTTGGCGGCCATGAAGCCCATCACCACCTCGGCCTGTTCGTCCGAGAGACCCGCCCCCTTGGTGAAGTCGCCGGAATCGTCCTTGCGCCCCGCCCCGAGCAGGGCACGCACGCCCGTCTCGCCCAGCCGGTCGATCTTGTCGATCGCGCGCAGGACGATGCCGCGTTCGGCCTCGAACTTCGACGGGTCCGAGGGATCGAGCACGCCCGCCACCTCCATCACGCCGTTCAGAACCTTGCGGTTGTTCACCCGCACGATGTAGTCGCCGCGCGGAATGCCCACCACCTCGAGCGCATCCGACAGCATGGCGCAGATCTCGGCATCGGCCGCGACGCTTGCCGCCCCCACCGTGTCGGCGTCGCACTGGTAGAACTGGCGGAACCGCCCCGGCCCCGGCTTTTCGTTGCGCCAGACCGGACCCATCGCATAGCGGCGGTAGGGGCTCGGCAGGTCGTTGCGGAACTGCGCCGCCACCCGCGCCAGCGGCGCCGTCAGGTCGTAGCGCAGCGCGAGCCAGTCGCCGTCCTCGTCCTGCCAGCCGAACACGCCCTCGTTCGGACGGTCCACGTCGGGCAGGAACTTGCCAAGCGCCTCGACCGTCTCGACCGCCGAGGTTTCCAGCGGGTCAAAGCCATAGCGATGATAGACCTCGGCCACCGCATCGAGCATCACCTTGCGCTCGGTCACGTCCGCCCCGAAATAGTCGCGGAAGCCCTTGGGCGTTTCCGCGCGCGGGCGGCGGGGAGCCTTGTCCTTGGCCATGGGTCGCACCCTTCGCTGTTCGTCGCGCGCGGTGTATCGGAAGGGCGGCGCGCGGACAAGCGCCGGGCGAACCAGAAGGAGGCATGGAATGGACGACCGGATCGAGGCGGCCGAGGTGCAGATCGCGCATCTGGTGCGCAGCGTCGAGGATCTTTCGGAGGTGGTGGCGCGGCAGGCAGGCGAGATCTCGCAGCTCCGCCGCCGCGTCGAGATGCTGCTCGAACGCGAGGCCGAGCGTGAAGCCGAAGGCGTGGCCGTCCTCGCCGACCAGCGCCCGCCGCACTACTGAGCGCCCGGATCAGATCTCCTCGACCATCTCGACGCCCGGGACGGCGCGAAGCGCGCTGCGGATCTGCGGCGAGACGGCGAAATCCTGACCCAGCTCGATGTCGATCTCCTGCCCGCCCGAGGGGTCGCGCACGCAGATCCGCACTGGCGCCCGGGCGCGTCCCTGCGCGCGGGCGAGCAGCGCCGCCACCGAGGCCGCGGCCTCGGCGCGGTCGAGATGGACACGCAGGCTCATGGCGCCCGCATCGGCCGCCACCGCATCAATGGGCGAGACCCCGCGCGCGAGCAGCTTCAGACTGTCGCCCTCGAGCGTGGCCTCGACCGTCAGCACCACATGGCCGCCCGGTTCCAGCAGGTCGCGCGCCTGCTCCAGCACGTCCGAGAAGACGGTGCATTCGTAAAGCCCGGTCGGGTCCGAGAGCTGGACGAAGGCAAAGCGGTTGCCCTTGGCCGACTTCTTCTCCTGCCGCGACGAGACGGCCCCCGCAAGCTTGGCCACCATCGGCCCCCGCTGCGCCAGATCGGTCAGCGCCGCGAGTGTGGTCACGTTCCGCCGCTTCAGCGCCCCCATGTAGTCGTCGAGCGGATGGCCCGAGAGATAGAAGCCGATGGCCTGATGCTCCTGCGCCAGCCGCTCGACCGGCAGCCAGTCATCGCGCGAGGGCAGGCGCGGCTCGGGGATGTCCGCCCCCGCCTCGCCGAAGAGCGAGACCTGGCTTGAGTTTCGCGCTTCGTGAATGGCGGCGGAATAGGAGACCAGCGCGTCCAGCGCCTCGAACACCCGCGCGCGGTTGCGGTCGAGCGCGTCGAAGGCCCCGGCGCGCGCCAGCATCTCGAGCGGGCGCTTGCCGATCCGCTTCAGCTCCACCCGCCGTGCCAGGTCGAAGAGCGTGGCGAAGGGCCGGTCGCCGCGGGCCTCGACGATGAGCCGCATCGCCTCGACGCCCACATTCTTCAGCGCGCCGAGCGCATAGACCACCGCCCCGTCGCGCACCGTGAAGGTGGCCAGCGAGGCGTTGACACAGGGCGCGACGGTGCGGATGCCCAGCTTGTCCACCTCGCGCTTGTAGACGGCGAGCTTGTCGGTCAGGTGGATATCGCAGTTCATCACCGCGGCCATGAACTCGACCGGATGGTTCGCCTTCAGCCAGGCGGTCTGGTAGCTGACGACCGCATAGGCCGCGGCGTGGGACTTGTTGAAGCCGTAGTTCGCGAATTTCTCCAGCAGGTCGAAGACTTCACCGGCTTTCTTCGCGTCGATCCCGTGGGTCTTCTTCGCGCCCTCGATGAACTTCGGGCGCTCCTTCGCCATCTCCTCGGCGATCTTCTTGCCCATGGCGCGGCGCAAGAGGTCCGCGCCGCCCAGCGTATAGCCGCCCATGACCTGCGCGATCTGCATCACCTGTTCCTGATAGACGATGATGCCCTGCGTCTCCTTCAGGATCGGGTCGATGGTCGGATGCAGGCTCTCCAGCTCACGCAGCCCGTGCTTCACCTCGCAATAGACCGGGATGTTCTCCATGGGACCGGGGCGGTAGAGCGCCACCAGTGCCACGATATCCTCGATGCAGGTGGGCTTCATGCGCCGCAGCGCATCCATCATCCCCGAGCTTTCGACCTGGAACACCGCCACGGTCTTGGCCTGGGCATAAAGCTCGTAGGTGGCCTTGTCCTCGAGCGGGATGTGCCCGATGTCATTCTCGGCGCCCGGCGGCGGGTCGTAGAGCACCCGCCCGTCCGCCGCCTTATGCAGCGGCCGCCCCGTGCCGCGGATCAGGTCGATCGCGTTCTGGATCACGGTCAGCGTCTTGAGGCCGAGGAAGTCGAACTTCACCAGCCCCGCGGCCTCGACCCATTTCATGTTGAACTGGGTGGCCGGCATGTCCGAGCGCGGGTCCTGATAAAGCGGCACGAGCTCGTCCAGCGGCCGGTCGCCGATCACCACGCCCGCGGCATGGGTCGAGGCGTTGCGCAGAAGCCCCTCGATCTGCATGCCATAGTCCAGCAGGCGCTTGACCACCTCCTCGGCCTTGGCGGCCTCGCGCAGGCGCGGCTCGTCGGCCAGCGCCTTCTGGATCGAGACGGGCTTCACCCCCTCGACCGGGATCATCTTCGACAGCCGGTCCACCTGCCCGTAGGGCATCTGGAGCACGCGCCCCACGTCGCGCACCGCGGCCTTGGACAGGAGCGCGCCGAAGGTGATGATCTGGCCCACCTTGTCGCGGCCGTATTTCTCCTGGACGTAGCGGATGACCTCTTCGCGGCGGTCCATGCAGAAGTCGATGTCGAAATCCGGCATCGAGACCCGCTCGGGGTTCAGAAACCGCTCGAAGAGAAGCTGGTAACGCAATGGATCCAGGTCGGTAATCGTCAGCGCGTAGGCCACGAGCGAGCCCGCGCCCGACCCCCGCCCCGGCCCCACCGGGATGCCGTTGGCCTTCCCCCACTTGATGAAGTCGGCCACGATCAGGAAGTAGCCCGGAAAGCCCATCTGCTCGATGATGCCGAGTTCAAATGCAAGCCGCGCCTCGTACTCCTCGACCGGTGCGGCATGCGGGATCACCGCCAGCCGCGCCGCCAGCCCCTCATTGGCCTGCCGGCGCAACTCCTCCACCTCGTCATCGGCGAAGCGCGGCAGGATCGGCGGGCGCTTGGCGGCCTTGAAGGCGCAGCGGCGCGCGATCTCGACCGTGTTCTCCACCGCCTCGGGCAGGTCGGCGAACAGCGCGACCATCTCGGCCTCGGACTTGAAGTAATGCTGCGGCGTCAGCCGTCGCCGCGGCGCGACCTGATCGACATAGGCCCCCTCGGCGATGCAGATCAGCGCATCATGCGCCTCATAGATCTCGGGCTTGGGGAAATAGACGTCGTTGGTGGCGACCAGCGGCAGGCCCATCGCATAGGCCAGCTCCACATGGCCGGGCTCGGTCGCGCGCTCCGCCTCGGTCAGCCGCCCGCCCTCGCCCGGATGTCGCTGCAACTCGACATAGAGCCGCCCGGGATAGATCGCGGCCAGCCGGCCCAGCAGCGCCTCGGCCTTCGCCCGCTGCCCCTCTTGCAGATGCCGGCCCACAGGCCCGTCCGGCCCGCCCGTCAGACAGATCAGCCCACCCGAATGACGCTCCAGCTCCTCCAGCGTCACCTGCGGCAGCGCCCCATCCTTGCCGAGATAGAGGCAGGAGGAGAGCTTCATCAGATTGCCATACCCCGCTTCGGTCTGCGCCAGCAGCACGACCGGCGCGGGCGGCTTCGCCCGCTCGCCGAGCGCCGCCGTCTCGTAGGCGACCGACAGCTGACAGCCGACGATGGGCTGGATCCCGGCGCCGCTTGCCAGCACCGAGAATTCCAGCGCGGCGAACATGGCGTTGGTGTCCGTCACCGCCACCGCCGGCATGGCGGCCGCGGTGCAGAGGCCGATCAGCTTCTTGACCGGCACGGCGCCTTCCAGCAGCGAATATTCGGTATGGACGCGGAGGTGGATGAATCGGGGGACGTTCGACATGGCGCGAAGCCTACAGAACCCGCGACCGGCCGGAAAGACGCGGCGGCGCCGTCCAGTCGACGGTCGGACCCCCTTGCCATCCGGCGCCCCGGCAGGCTTTCATGGCACGATATGTCGCAGGCCCGCTTTACGCCGCATCGGGCGGTCCTGCACCGGCGCAAGCAAGGCACCACAGAAGGCGGCAGGTTCTCACATGACGGACATCGCGTTCATCCTGAACGGAACGCCCCTCAGCGTCTCGGCCGAACCCACGCGGACGCTCCTCGACTTCCTGCGTGAAGACCGCGGCCTCACCGGCACCAAGGAGGGCTGCAACGAAGGCGACTGCGGCGCCTGCACCGTCATGGTGACCGACGAGACCGGCCCGCGCGCCCTGAACGCCTGTCTGCTCTTCCTTCCGCAGCTGCAGGGCAAGGACGTTCGGACCGTCGAGGGCCTTGCCGCGCCCGATGGCCGCCTGCATCCCGTCCAGCGGGCGATGATCGACGAACACGGCTCGCAATGTGGCTTCTGCACCCCAGGCATCGTCATGTCGCTGGCCGTGGCCCACGCAACCGGCTGTCGCGACCATGACGACACGCTTGCGGGCAACCTTTGCCGCTGCACGGGCTACGCCCCCATCCTCCGCGCCGCCCAGGCCGCCGAGACGGACCCGCAGCCCGACTGGCTGCCGCCCTTCACTCTGCCCCAAATATCCTCGGGGGGGACCGTGAGCGGCCGGAGCCCCTCCTCGGGAGGGGCGGCCGCGAACGTCCGCCCGGCGGGCGGGCACGGGGGGGCAGACAGCCCCCCCGCCGCCACCAGCCGCCCGACGAGCCTCGAGGAGCTTGCGCGTCTCTACGAGGCCCATCCCGAAGCCACGCTGATCGCGGGCGCGACCGACGTGGGCCTCTGGGTCACGAAGGAGCTGCGCGACCTGCCGACGCCGATCTTCCTTGGCGCCATCCCGGAGCTCCGCCGCATCGACGACGAGGGCGGACAGCTCCGCGTCGGCGCCATGGTCACCATCGCCGAACTGCGCGCGGCGCTGGCACCCCGCCTGCCCGCCTTCGCCGAACTCCTGCGCCGCTTCGCGAGCGTCCAGATCCGCAACGCCGCCACGATCGGCGGCAACATCGCCAACGGCTCGCCCATCGGCGACACGCCGCCCGCCCTGATCGCGCTCGGCGGAACGCTCCACCTGCGTCGGGGAGAGGAGCAGCGCTCGCTGCCGATCGAGGACTTTTTCCTCGACTACCGCAAGCAGGACCGGCGTCCGGGCGAGTTCGTCGAGGCGGTCACGATCCCGACCGAGGCCCCGGGGCTGCGCTGCTACAAGCTGTCGAAGCGGTTCGATCAGGACATTTCGGCGGTCTGCGGCTGCTTCAACATCGGGTTGGAAGAGGGCCATGTCGTCTCGGCCCGCGTGGCCTTTGGCGGCATGGCGGGGATCCCGAAGCGGGCGTCGGCGGTCGAGGCCGCTCTCGTCGGCCGGCCCTGGACGCTCGCCGCGCTGGAGGCCGCCCGGCCGGCCTTCGCCGAGGATTTCACCCCGCTTTCGGACATGCGCGCCTCGGCCGCCTACCGGCTGGAGGCGGCGGCGAACATGCTGACCCGCGTCTTCCACGATCTCGACGGCGGCAGGGTCTCGGTGCTGGAGGTGGGCGCATGAGCCTCGGCAAGCCCCTGCCGCACGATGCGGCCCCGCTTCATGTCACCGGCGCCGCGCGCTATGTGGACGACATCCCCACCCCGAGCGGCACGCTGCATCTGGCCTTCGGCCTCTCGCCCGTGGCGCATGGCGAGATCCTGTCGCTCGACCTCGAGCCGGTGCGGCGCGCGCCGGGCGTCGTGCGGGTGATCGGCCCCGATGACCTCGATCCGATGCCGGACTGCTCGCCCTCGACCCACGACGAGCCGCTCCTTGCGCGCGGTCGCGTCCATTACGCGGGCCAGCCCCTGTTTCTCGTGGTGGCCGAGAGCCATCGGGCGGCCCGCCGCGCGGCGCGTCTGGCGCGGCCCGAGATCCAGCCGCTGCCGGCGATCCTCACCGTCGATGAGGCGCTGGCCGCCGGCTCGCGCTTCGAGGAGGGGCCGGTCGTCTGGGAGAAGGGCCGGGCCGCGGAGGCCATCGAGGCGGCACCGCACCGTGTCGAGGGCCGGATGGAGGTGGGCGGACAGGAGCATTTCTACCTCGAGGGTCAGGTGGCGCTCTCCCTGCCGCAGGAGGGGGGCGACATGCATGTCCATTCCTCGACCCAGCATCCGACCGAGATCCAGCACAAGGTGGCCCATGCGCTGGGACTGCCGATGAGCGCGGTGCGGGTCGAGGTGCGGCGCATGGGCGGCGGCTTTGGTGGCAAGGAAAGCCAGGGCAATGCGCTGGCCATCGCCTGCGCGCTGGCCGCGCGGATGACGGGGCGGCCCTGCAAGATGCGCTACGACCGCGACGACGACATGATCATCACCGGCAAGCGTCACGACCTTCGGATCGACTACCGCGCGGGCTTTGACGCGGAGGGGCGTCTTTCGGGGGTCGAGTTCCGCCACCTCTTCCGCTGCGGCTGGTCGCAGGACCTTTCGCTGCCGGTGGCGGACCGGGCGATGCTGCACGCCGACAATGCCTATCACCTGCCAGCGGTGCGGATCGAGAGCCACCGGCTGCGCACCCACAGCCAGAGCGCCACCGCCTTCCGCGGCTTTGGCGGCCCGCAGGGCATGATCGGGATCGAGCGGGTGATGGACCATGTGGCCCATGCGCTCGGCCGCGATCCGCTCGCGGTGCGTCAGGCGAACTTCTATGCGCCGATGACATCGGGCGGCGACCGGGGGCAAGGCACGGACGGGCCGGAGCCGGGGACAGGGCCGGGGGCTCTGCCCCCGGACCCCCGGGATATTTCCGCGAGAATGAAGGAGGAGGAGGCCGAAGCCCGGGAGCGGCTCGGCGCGGAGGAGGTGGATCTGACCTCGCGCGGGGCGGAGGCGGTCGGGCATGATCTGCCGCCGCCCGTGCCCGAGGGGGTGCAGACGACGCCCTACCACATGCCGGTCGAGGATTTCATTGGCGATGCGCTGGTGGCCGCATTGGCGGAGAGGGCGGACTATGCCCGCCGCCGTGCCGAGATTGCCGAATGGAACCGGCAGAGCCCGATCCTGAAGCGCGGCATTGCGCTGACGCCGGTGAAGTTCGGGATCTCGTTCACGCTGACCTGGCTGAACCAGGCGGGGGCGCTGGTCCACATCTATCAGGATGGATCGGTGCATCTGAACCACGGCGGGACCGAGATGGGACAGGGGCTGTTCCAGAAGGTTGCGCAGGTGGCGGCAGCCGAGCTGGGGCTGCCGGTCGAGGCGGTGAAGATCACGCCCACCGACACCGGCAAGGTGCCCAACACCTCGGCCACGGCGGCCTCGTCCGGGTCGGACCTGAACGGAATGGCCGTGCGCGCGGCCTGCGTGACGCTGCGCGAGCGACTGGCGGATCTCGTGGCCGCTCGGCATCAGGCGCGGGCGGAGGAGGTGCTGTTCGAGGAGGGGCGTGTGCGCGTGGGCGGGGCCGACCTGTCCTTCGCCGACGTGGCGGCCATGGCCTATCAGGCACGCGTTCCCCTCTCGGCCACCGGCTATTACCGGACGCCGAAGATCGTCTGGGACCGGCTGAAGGGGCGCGGGCGACCCTTCTTCTACTTCGCCTACGGGGCCGCGGTGTCGGAGGTCGTGATCGACAGCCTTACGGGCGAGAACCGCATCCTGCGGGCCGACATCCTGCACGACACGGGCGCGAGCCTTAATCCGGCGCTGGATCTGGGCCAGATCGAGGGCGGCTATGTGCAGGGGGCGGGCTGGCTGACCACGGAAGAGCTGGTCTGGGACGGCGAGGGGCGGCTGCGCACCCATGCGCCCTCGACCTACAAGATCCCCGCCTGCTCGGACCGGCCGCGGATCTTCAACGTGGCCCTCTGGGACCGGCCAAATCCCGAGGAGACGGTGGGGCGGTCGAAGGCGGTGGGCGAGCCGCCCTTCATGCTCGGAATTTCAGTGCTGATGGCGCTTTCGGACGCGGTGGCGGCCTGCGGCGATGGCTCGGTCTATCCCGCGCTGGATGCGCCGGCCACGCCGGAGCGCATCCTGATGGCGGTGAGGCGGCAGCGTGGCTGAGGGGTTCCACCTTGAAGGGCTGCGGGCGGCCGTGCAGGACCATGGGCGCGTGGCCCGGGTGGTGGTGGCCGCGGTCGAGGGTTCGGCGCCCCGCGCGCCGGGCGCGGCCATGCTCGTCTGGGAGGGCGGGAGTTCGGGCACCATCGGCGGCGGGGCGCTGGAATGGGAGGCCACCGCGCGGGCCCAAGCCCTTCTGCCGGACGGAGTGGCGAGGGTCGACCGGATGCCGCTCGGCCCCGCGCTCGGACAGTGCTGCGGCGGGTCTGTCACGCTGGTCACCGAGGTCTGGGACGCGGCGAAGCTTTCCGCGGTCGCGGGGCCGCTGGTGGCGCGCAGCCTGGACGGCCGCCCGATGGGGCTCGAGGTGAGGCGGCTGATCGACCGGACGCGGCGCGAGGGGGCGCGGCCGGCGGCGCAGATCCGGCAGGGCTGGCTGATCGAGCCCTTGGCGATGCCAGAGCGGCAGGTCTGGATCTGGGGCGCCGGCCATGTCGGCCGGGCGCTGGTGGGGGTGCTGGCGCCCCTGCCCGATCTTGCGCTGACATGGATCGACGTGGCCCGCGACCGCTTTCCCGAGGCGCTGCCCGAGGGGCCGCACGCGCTCTGGTGCGAGCGGCCCGAGGAGCTGGTGGCCCATGCGCCGCGCGAGGCCGAACATCTCGTGCTGACATTCTCGCACGCGCTGGATCTCGAGCTTTGCCACCGGATCCTCGCGCACGGCTCGGCCGGGCTCGGGGTCATCGGCTCGGCCACGAAGGCTGCCCGCTTCCGTGGCAGGTTGCGCGCGCTTGGCCATTCCGAGGGGCAGATCGCGCGCATGGTGTGCCCGATCGGCGACAAGTCGCTCGGCAAGCATCCGCAGGCGATTGCCTTGGGCGTCGCGGTGGGGTTGCTGGGGGAAAAGCGCAGAGCGGGGGCGGAGATCGCGTCATGACGGAACTTCTGCGGATCGAGGGGGTGACGAAGGCCTATCCGGGCGTGGTCGCGAACTCGGACGTGTCCTTCTCGATCCGGGAAGGCGAGGTGCATGCGCTCCTCGGCGAGAACGGCGCGGGCAAGTCCACGCTGGTCAAGATGATCTACGGGCTGGTCCGGCCCGACGAGGGGCGGATGCGGCTGCGCGGGCAGGACTATGCCCCGCGCGAGCCGCGCGAGGCCCGCGCCGCGGGCGTGGCCATGGTGTTCCAGCATTTCAGCCTGTTCGAGGCGCTGAACGTGGCCGAGAACGTGGCGCTCGGCATGGAGAATCCGCCGAGGCTGCGCGACCTCGCGGGCCGGATCCGGCAGGTTTCCGAGGAATATGGCCTGCCGCTCGATCCGGCGCGGATGGTCGGCGACCTTTCGGCGGGCGAGCGGCAGCGGGTCGAGATCATCCGCTGCCTGCTGCAGGACCCGAAACTTCTCATCATGGACGAGCCGACGTCGGTCCTCACCCCGCAGGAGGTGGAGATCCTGTTCCAGACCCTGCGACAGCTGGCGGCCGAGGGGACCTCGATCCTCTACATCAGCCACAAGCTCGAGGAGATCCGGGCGCTCTGCGACGAGGCGACCATCCTGCGCCGCGGGCGGGTGGTGGCGACCTGCACCCCGCGCGAACGCTCGGCCCGCGAGATGGCCGAACTGATGGTGGGCACCGTGCTGACCCCGCCCGAGCGGCACGCCACCCCCAAGGGCGAAGTGGCGCTCGAGGTGGCGGGACTGTCGGTCGCCTCGCCGATCCCGTTCGGCACCGCGCTCAAGGACATCAGCTTCAAGGTGCGCCGCGGCGAGGTGCTGGGCATCGCGGGCGTGGCGGGCAACGGGCAGGACGAACTGCTGATCGCGCTCTCGGGCGAGTTGCGCGCGCCGAAGGATGCCGTGCTGGTCGAGGGGCACGGCGTGGGCGACCTCGGGCCGAACGAGCGCCGCACGCGGGGGTTGGTGGCCGCGCCCGAAGAGCGGCTGGGCCATGCGGCCGCGCCCGACATGAGCCTTGTGGAGAACGCGCTCCTGTCGGGCATGGTGCGCAAGCGTCTGACCTGGCGCGGCTTCATCGACTGGGCGGGCACGCGCGCCTTCGCCTCGGAGATCGTCGAGCGGTTCGACGTGCGCACGCCCGGCACATGGGTGGCCGCCCGCGCGCTTTCGGGCGGCAACCTGCAGAAATTCGTGGTGGGCCGCGAGCTGTCGCAGGATCCGTCGGTCATCATCATCAACCAGCCGACGTGGGGCGTGGATGCCTCGGCCGCGGCGGCGATCCGGCAGGCGATCCTCGATCGGGCGGCGGCGGGGGCGGCGGTCGTGGTCATCAGCCAGGACCTTGACGAGCTTCTGGAAATCGCCGATCGCTTTGCGGCCCTGAACGAGGGCCGGCTCAGCGTGCCCCGGCCGACGCAGGGCCTGTCCATCGAGGAAATCGGCCTGATGATGGGCGGCGCGCACGGGATGGAGGTGGCCCATGCTCACGCTTGAGAAGCGGCCCAACCCGTCGCGCTTCTGGAACTGGGCAACCCCGGTGCTGGCCGTTGTCCTCACGATGCTGGCGGGTGGGCTGATGTTCGCGCTGCTGGGCAAGAACCCGGTCGAGGCGATCCGCACGATCTTCTGGGACCCGCTGTTCGGCGAGTTCGCCTGGTATTTCCGGGGCCAGCTTCTGGTGAAGGCGGGGCCGCTGATCCTGATCGCGGTGGGGCTGAGCCTCGGCTTCCGCGCGGGCGTCTGGAACATCGGCGCCGAGGGGCAGTACATGATGGGCGCCATCTTCGGCGCCGCGGCGGGCCTTGCGCTCTACCCGGCCGACAACCGGCTGATCTTCCCGCTGATGGTGGTGGCGGGCGCGTTCGGCGGCTGGATCTGGGCCATGATCCCCGCGATCCTGCGCACGAAGTTCCGCACCAACGAGATCCTCGTCTCGCTCCTCCTCGTCTATGTGGCGCAGTCGATCATGGCCTCGATGGCGTTGGGCGCCCTGCGCAATCCGCAGGGGGGCGGCTTTCCCGGCTCTCGCAACCTCTCGCAGTGGCCGTCGTCGGCCAACCCCGAGCTGATCGCCGGGACGGGCATGCACTGGGGCGTGGTCGCGGCCTTTGCCGCGGTGATCGCGGCCTACATCCTTCTCCAGCGTCACATCCTCGGCTTCCAGATCCGGCTTGCGGGCCAGGCGCCGCGGGCGGCGCGCTTCGCGGGCGTGTCGCCCAACCGGCTCGTGCTGATGTGCATGGGGATCTCGGGCGCGCTGGCGGGCCTGGCGGGGATGTTCGAGGTGACGGGGCCGGCGGGGCAGATCTCGATCGACTTCGCGCAGGGCTATGGCTTTACGGCGATCATCGTGGCCTTCCTCGGGCGGCTCAATCCGGTGGGCATCCTGCTCGCGGGGCTTCTGATGGCGCTGACCTATGTCGGCGGCGATAATGCCTCGACGAACCTCGGCCTGCCCGCGGCGTCGATCCAGGCCTTCCAGGGGATGCTGCTCTTCTTCCTTCTCGCCGTGGACCTTCTGTCGAACTACCGCATCCGCCCGCGCCGGAAGGAGGCCGCCTGATGGACCTGTTCGGAGGCATCAATCCCGCCGTCCTCGTGGCCTCGCTGATGATGGCCTCGGTGCCGATCATCCTCGCGGCGATCGGGGAACTGGTGGTCGAGAAGTCGGGCGTGCTGAACCTCGGGGTCGAGGGGATGATGATCATCGGCGCGATCTGCGGCTTTGTCGTCGCGGTCGAGACCGGAAGCCCGCTGGCGGGCTTCATCGGGGGCGCCGTGGGCGGGGCCGCGCTGAGCCTGATCTTCGCCTTTCTGACGCAGGTCCTGATGGCCAATCAGGTGGCCAGCGGCCTCGCGCTCACCCTCTTCGGCCTCGGCCTCTCGAGCCTTATCGGGCAGGGCTATGTGGGCGTGAAGCCGCCCGCGACGGGCCGGCTCGACTTCGGGCCGCTGTCGGACATTCCCGCGCTGGGGACGATGCTCTTCCGGCACGACATCATGGTCTACCTCTCGATTGCCGCCGTGGCCGCGGTCTGGTTCGTGCTGCGCCACACGCGCACGGGCCTCGTGTTGCGGGCGGTGGGCGAGAATCACGAGGCGGCCCATGCGCTCGGCTACCATGTGGTGCGGATCCGGGTGCTGGCGATCCTGTTCGGAGGCGCGATGGCGGGGCTCGGCGGCGCCTATCTCAGCCTCATCCGCGTGCCGCAATGGACGGACGGGATCACCGCGGGCGCGGGCTGGATCGCGCTGGCCATCGTGGTCTTTGCCAGCTGGCGGCCGTGGCGTGTCCTGCTCGGCGCCTATCTTTTCGGCGGCATCACGGTCCTCCAGTTGAACCTGCAGGCCGCGGGCGCACGGATTCCGGTGCAATACTTGTCCATGTCGCCCTATCTGATAACGATCCTCGTGCTGGTCATCATGTCGGCCGACCGGCGCCGGAGCAGCTCGGCGCCGGCGTCGCTGGGCAAGACCTTCCACGCCTCGCGCTGAGGCAGCACTATCGGCCGGCACCGCCGGCAGGGAACAGGGAGCAAAAGAATGGATCGCAGAACGCTTCTCGCAGGCGCCGCCTCGGGTCTCGCGTTGTCGCTGGCGGGAGGCCGGGCCGCGATGGCCCAGGCCAGGGACAAGGTGAAGGTGGGCTTCGTCTTCGTCGGCCCGATCGGCGATGGCGGCTGGACCTTCCAGCACAACGAGGGCCGTCTGGCCGTCGAGCAGGAGTTCGGCGACCGGGTCGAGACGATCTACCAGGAAAGCGTTCCCGAAGGTTCGGACGCCGAGCGTGTGCTGACGCAGATGGCGCTGGCGGGCTGCGACATCATCTTCACCACCTCGTTCGGCTACATGGACGCCACCAACAACGTGGCCGCCAAGTTCCCGAACGTGAAGTTCGAGCATTGCACCGGCTTCAAGCGCGAGCATCCGAACGTGGCGACCTACAACGCCCGCTTCTACGAGGGTCGCGCGGTCTGCGGCACGATCGCGGGCATGATGACCAAGTCGAACAAGATCGGCTACATCGGCTCCTATCCGATCCCCGAGGTGGTGCAGGGCATCAACGCCTCGTTCATCCACGCGCGCAAGGTGAACCCCGACGTGACGATCTCGGTCGTCTGGGCCTACACCTGGTTCGACCCCGCGAAAGAGGCCGACGCCGCCAAGGCGCTGATCGAGCAGGGGGTGGACGTGATCCTCGCCCACACCGATTCGACCGCTCCGCTGGCCGAGGCCGCCAAGACGCCGGGCGTGATCGGCTTTGGCCAGGCCTCGGACATGGCCAACTACAAGCCCTCGCCGCGCGTGTCCTCGATCATCGACAACTGGGCGCCCTACTACGTCAAGCGCGTGGGCATGGTGCTCGATGGCACCTGGGAGGGCACCGACGCCTGGGAGGGCATCGCGGGCGGAGAGGTGCAGATCGGCGAGATCACCGAGGCGGTCCCGGCCGAGGTGAAGGCCAAGGCCATGGAGGTTCACGACGCGATCGCCGATGGCACCTACCATCCCTTCACCGGCCCGCTGAACAGGCAGGACGGCTCGGCCTGGCTGGCCGAAGGCGAGACCGCGCCCGATGCCGATCTGCTGGGCATGAATTTCTACGTTGAAGGGATCTCGGGCGAGATCCCGAAGTAAGATCCACCCCTCAAGACCTTTGGCCCGGACCGCAGGTCCGGGCCATTCCCGTGTCATGAACTTTCGCCGGACCGAAGGGCTCAGCGCGACGCGACGCCGAGAACAAGGGCAGCGTCGCGCGCTTCGGGCCGGATGATCGGCTTATTGCGAGGCGAGGCTGAAGGCCACCGGCTCGGCGCCCACCGTCACCCGATCCCCCGCACGGGCGAAGGTGTAGATCGTGCGCAGGTCCGACGGCATCGAGAACTGCACCCGGTCCTTGTCCTGCAGCAGCATCTTGACGACCTGCGGCTCGCCCGACGGCGTGCGTGCGCGGAAGGCCGCGGTGACTTCCATTCCACCGTCGGCGAGGTCGCTCCGATAGGCCACCAGGTCGAGCGCCCCCTCGTGCAGGCTGCGGGCCTGCATCGGGGCATCGAGCACCAGTTCACCGGCGGACACGGAAGAGGCCAGAGCCAGGGCGGCAGCGGTAACGGCCAGAACGTTTTTCATCGTGAGACGCTTTCCAGAGAGGCGGCCCTTTGATCGCAGGCCGATTGACGAGCGGAACATAATGCTGCGTCGCAGCGGCGTCTACGTCTGGCCATGCAGTGCCGCCATGCAGGAGGCGGGACACTGTCTGCAACAATATGCCGCACTTTCCAGCACTTGCCAGAACCCCGGCGCGCGCCCGGCCGGCCCTGCCAGAGCCATTCGCAGACGCAGCACGGCGCCCGCCATCATCCGGTGGCCCATTGGCCGATGCCGGGCCTCGCGCGGCAGAGTTACCGAGCGTCACGAGGCCCCTCACCCCTCCATTTGCACTTCCACCGCACGAGCCTGCCGGATTAGCCTTCGCCGGTCAGCAGGAAGGGAGGGCTTGATGACGGCGGAACCGATCGTGATCGCGGGGGCGGCGCGCACGCCGATGGGGGCGTTTCAGGGGGCGCTCAGGGGCCGCACCGCGGTCGAACTTGGCGCGACAGCCATCGAGGCCGCGCTGGCGCGCGCGGGACTGGCGCCGCAGGCGGTGGACGAGCTGATCATGGGATGCGTCCTGCCGGCGGGGCTGGGGCAGGCTCCGGCTCGGCAGGCGGCGATGGGTGCGGGGCTGCCCCAGTCGGTGCCCTGCTCGACCCTCAACAAGGTGTGCGGCTCGGGCATGAAGGCCGTCATGCTTGCGCACGACCTGATCCGGGCCGAGAGCGCGCGGATCGTGGTGGCGGGCGGCATGGAGAGCATGTCGAACGCCCCCTACCTTCTCGACAAGGCGCGGGGCGGCTACAGGATCGGTCACGGCCGCGTCATGGATCACATGTTCCTCGACGGGCTCGAGGATGCCTATGACCGCGGTCGCGCCATGGGCACCTTCGCCGAGGATTGCGCCGAAGCCTACCAGTTCACCCGCGACGCGCAGGATGCCTATGCGCTGGAATCCCTGTCGCGCGCCAAGGCCGCGATCTCGGGGGGCCGCTTCGCCGGTGAGGTCGTGGCGGTCGATGACGTGGCCGATGACGAGGCGCCGGGCCGGGCACGTCCCGAGAAGATCCCGCAGCTTCGTCCCGCCTTCCGCGAGGGCGGCACGGTGACGGCGGCGAACAGCTCCTCGATCTCGGACGGGGCGGCCGCGCTGGTGATCACCAGCCTGAGCGCCGCCGAGGCGCAAGGCCTCACGCCGCTGGCGACGATCCGTGGCCATGCCAGCCATGCGCAGGCGCCGAACCTCTTCACCACCGCGCCGATCTTCGCGATCCGCAAACTGCTCGACCGGATGGGCTGGGACGCGGGCGATGTGGACCTCTTCGAAATCAACGAAGCCTTTGCCGTCGTGGCCATGGCCGCCATGCGCGACCTCGACCTGCCGCATGACAAGGTGAATGTGAACGGCGGCGCCTGCGCGCTCGGTCATCCGATCGGGTGTTCGGGGGCGCGGATCATCGTCACCCTCCTGTCCGCCCTGCGTGACCGCGGACTGACGCGGGGCGTGGCGTCGCTCTGCATCGGCGGCGGCGAGGCGACGGCCCTGGCGGTGGAGCTGCTCTGATGGATCTGAGGGATCAGGCGGCGCTGGTCACGGGCGCAGGGTCGGGCCTGGGCGAGGCCACGGCGCGGGCGCTGGCGGCGGCGGGGGCGCGGGTTGCGCTGCTGGATTTCAATCGGCGGGCGGCCGAGGCCGTGGCGGCCGAGATCGGCGGGCTGGCCCTCGCCTGCGACGTCGCTTCGGCCGAGAGCGCCGAGGAGGCGGTGGAAAGGGCCGCGGCCGCGCATGGTGCGGCCCGCATCCTGGTCAATTGCGCGGGCGTGGCCCCGGCGAGGAAGATGCTCGGCAAGGGCGGCACCATGCCGCTCGACGAGTTCCGGCGCACCATCGAGGTCAACCTGATCGGCAGCTTCAACCTGCTGCGGCTCTTTGCGGCGGGGGCGGCCGGGCTGGCTCCGCTCGACACGGGCGAGCGGGGCGTGGCGATCCACACGGCCTCCATCGCGGCATGGGAGGGGCAGATTGGGCAGACGGCCTATGCGGCGTCAAAGGGTGGGATCGTGGGCCTCACCCTGCCCGCCGCGCGCGAGCTGGCGCCGCTTGGCATCCGGGTGTGCGCGATCGCTCCCGGCATCTTCGAGACCGCCATGCTCAAGGGCCTGCCCGAGGCCGCGCAGGAAAGCCTCGGCGCGGCGGTGCCCTTCCCCTCGCGCCTTGGCCGCCCCGCCGAATTTGCGGCGCTGGCGCTGCATATCCTGGGCAACCCGATGCTGAACGGCGAGACCATCCGCCTCGACGGGGCGCTCAGGATGGGGCCGAAGTAGGGCGGGCCACCCTGCCCCGTTCGCAAGGGCCCAGGGCCCGCGGACGGGGCGGCCGCTCTCAGCCCTCCAGTTCTTCGCAGCGGACGAAGAAGTGCGTCAGGCTGTGCGGGCCGAACGAGTGGATCAGCGCAACGTCGGCCGCGTCGCGGCCTCGGGCGACGGTGATCCGGCCGATCCTGCGCTGGTTGTTGCGCGGATCGAACGTGTGCCAGCGGCCGCCGAGATAGACCTCCATCCAGGCGCAGAAATCCATCGGCCCCCCAGGCGGCACGCCGATGTCGCCGAGGTAGCCGTTGATGTAGCGCGCCGGGATGTTCAGGGCCCGGCAGAGCGCGATCGCAAGGTGGGTGAAGTCGCGGCAGACGCCGGTGCCGTCCTCCCACGCCTCATAGGCGGTGCGGGTCGAGCTGGCGTTGGCATAGTCGAAGCGGATGTGGCGGTGCGCAAAGTCCGAGATCGCCTGGACGCGCCCCCAGCCCGGAGCCAGCCCGCCGAACATGTCCCAGGCGATCTGGCTGATCCGATCCGTCTCGCAGTAGCGCGACCCGAGCAGGAACGGCAACGTCTCGTCGGGCAGGCGGGCGACGGGCACCTCCTCGGCCGTCAGGTCTTCGGGATCGGGATGGCCCGGATCCTCGATCACGCCGTCGCCGCGGATGGTGAAGTCGCCCGCAGGCACCACAAGCCGCCGGCAGATGTTGCCGAACATGTCCCGGTGGAGCGTCATCGGAACCTCCGGCTCGGTCGTGACCACCTCGGCCGAGCGGAGCTGTGGGCGGTGCTCGTCCCGAATGTCGAGCAGGCAGTTCATCGGCGTGTCCCCGGCGCAGTTCACCGAGACCTCGTATCCGAACCGTATCAGCATGAACCGCCCCCTGTGACCCCGCATTCGGCAACCCCTGCCAGGCAGGCCGGTTCCGAAGCGATGCGACCACAAAGGGCCGATCCCTGCAGATGCCGAAGGCGCAGGCGAAAGGACCGCCGACTTGCCCGTCAGGACCGCTTGAGGCGGATCACCACATCGACGCGGCTGAGTTCGGCGCCTTCGGGAAGCTCGGGGATGCGGGTGATCTCGAGCTGGTCGGCCGGGGCGTCGAAGAGGTCGGCCGTGTCTTCCCAGAAGAAATGGGGGTGATTGTCCACGCGCGTGTCGAAGTAGCTGCGGGCGCCATCGACCACCACTTCCTGCATGAGGCCGGCCTCGCAGAAGGCGCGGAGCGTGTTGTAGACGGTCGCGAGGCTGACCTTGTCGCTCGACTGCCCGGCTGCGGCAAAAAGACTCTCTGCCGTCACATGCCGATCCCGCCCGTCACCGACGAGCAGGGCAGCCAGTGCCACCCGCTGACGCGTGGGACGCAAGCCCCCCTTCGTCAGCCATTCGGTGCCGCGTTCGATCGCCGTTGATGCCATGTTTCCATCTGCCATGAAATGCATCTTATCCCATTCCGCGCCCCGATTTCAAACGGAAACACCCGTGCGGGCCCGTGCGGCCTGTCCCGGTGACGCAGGGCGCCGCCCTTGCCAGTCCTTCGGTGCCGGTGCTAAGGGGAAGCGGTTGACCCAGGGACGGACGGAGAATGATGGCGGACTATCCGACGAGCTTCGACAAGGAGGCGCTGCTGGCTTGCGCGCGGGGCGAACTCTTCGGGCCGGGCAATGCCCAGTTGCCGCTGCCGCCGATGCTGATGATGGACCGCATCACCGAGATTTCGGCGGATGGCGGCCTGCACGGCAAGGGTCACGTCGTGGCCGAGTTCGACATCCACCCGGACCTGTGGTTCTTCGAGTGCCACTTTCCGGGCAACCCGGTCATGCCCGGCTGCCTCGGGCTGGACGGCCTGTGGCAGCTGACCGGCTTCAACCTCGGCTGGCGCGGCTGGCAGGGCCAGGGCTTCGCGCTTGGCGTGGGTGAGGTGAAGCTGCAGGGCATGGTCCGGCCGGATCGCAAGCTCGTCACCTATCACGTCGATTTCACCCGCGTGATCGACCGCCGGCTCAAGATGGGCGTGGCGGACGGCCGCGTCTTCGCCGACGGCGAGGAAATCTACACCGTCAAGGACATGAAAGTCGGTCTGGCCGCTGCGGCCTGACCCGGGGGAGGAAAGCCCATGCGCCGCGTCGTCATCACCGGGATCGGCATCGTCTCGCCGATCGGGAACAATGCCGCCGAAGTGGAAGCGAGCCTGCGTGCCGGCCGCTCGGGCATTTCCTTTTCGGAGGAATATGCCCAGCACGGCTTCCGCAGCCAGGTCCACGGCATGCCGAAGATCGTGCTCGAGGACCATATCGACAAGCGCGACCTGCGCTTCATGGGCCCCGGCGCCGCCTACAACTTCATCGCGATGGAGCAGGCGATCAAGGACTCGGGCCTTGAGGAGAGCGATGTCTCGAACCCGCGCTCGGGTCTCGTGATGGGCTCGGGCGGGCCCTCGACCTCGAACTTCTTCCAGGCGCACAAGATCGTCATCGAGAAGGGCTCGCCCAAGCGGATGGGCCCCTTCATGGTCACGCGCTGCATGAGTTCGACCAACTCGGCCTGCCTGGCCACGCCCTTCAAGATCAAGGGCGTGAACTACTCGATCACCTCGGCCTGCTCGACCTCGGCGCATTGCATCGGCAACGGGACCGAACTGATCCAGATGGGCAAGCAAGACGTGGTCTTCGCCGG
Organism: Cereibacter sediminicola; assembly: GCF_007668225.1. Taxonomy (NCBI): domain Bacteria; kingdom Pseudomonadati; phylum Pseudomonadota; class Alphaproteobacteria; order Rhodobacterales; family Paracoccaceae; genus Cereibacter; species Cereibacter sediminicola. The sequence continues at coordinate 57,559 of NZ_VDEK01000021.1, forward strand.
TGGCGGGGAAGAGCTGGACTGGACGCTGTCCTGCCTCTTCGACGCGATGGGCGCCATGTCGTCGAAATACAACGACGCGCCCGAAACGGCCTCGCGGGCGTTCGACGCGACGCGCGACGGCTTCGTGATCGCGGGCGGCGGCGGCGTCGTCGTGCTGGAAGAGCTGGAGCATGCCCGCGCGCGCGGCGCGAAGATCTATGCCGAGGTGACGGGTTACGGCGCCACCTCCGACGGGGCCGACATGGTCGCGCCCTCGGGCGAGGGCGGCGAGCGGTCGATGCGGCTGGCGCTGTCCACGCTGCCCGAGGGGCGGCGGATCGACTACATCAACGCCCACGGCACCTCGACGCCCGCGGGCGACGTGACCGAGGTCAAGGCGATCCGCCGGATCTTCGGCGAAGGCAACGTCCCGCCGATCTCGTCCACGAAGTCGCTCACCGGCCATTCGCTGGGCGCGACCGGCGTGCATGAGGCGATCTACTCGATGCTGATGATGCAGGGCGGCTTCATCGCGGCCTCGGCCAACGTGAGCCAACTCGATCCCGAGATCCGGCCCGACGAGATCGCCACCAGCCTGCGCGAGGGCGTCGAAATCGACTCGGTCCTGTCGAACAGCTTCGGCTTCGGCGGCACCAACGCCACTCTTGTCCTGAGCAAGTTCAACAACTGAGGTCGCGCGGATGGCCGAGCTGATGAAGGGTAAACGCGGTCTGGTGATGGGGGTCGCGAACGACCGCTCGATCGCCTGGGGCATCGCGCGGGCGCTGGCCGCCGAGGGGGCAGAGTTGGCCTTCTCGTACCAGGGCGAGGCGTTCGGCCGGCGGGTCGAACCGCTCGCCGCCTCGGTCGGCTCGGATTTCCTCGTGGATGTCGATGTCACGAAGGACGAGTCGCTCGACGCCTGCTTTGCGGCGCTCAAGGACCGCTGGGGGACGCTGGACTTCGTGGTCCATGCCATCGCCTATTCCGACAAGGGCGAGCTCGCGGGCCGCTTCATCAACACGACGCGCGAGAACTTCCGCAACTCGCTGACGATCTCGTGCTTTTCCTTCATCGACATCGCACGCCGCTCGGCCGAGCTGATGCCCCAGGGTGGGGCGCTGCTGACTCTGACCTACCAGGGCTCGAACCGGGTGACGCCCTATTACAACGTGATGGGCGTGGCGAAATCGGCCCTGGAATCGGCCGTGCGCTATCTGGCCAATGACCTCGGGCCCCAGAAGATCCGGGTCAATGCGATCTCGCCGGGGCCGATGAAGACGCTGGCCGGCGCCGCGATCGCGGGCGCGCGCGCCACCTACCGTCATTCCGAGGCGAACGCCCCCCTGCGCGCCAACGCCACGCTCGAGGCAGTGGGCGGCACGGCGGTCTGGCTGGCCTCGGACTACGGCGCCTGCACCTCGGGCGAGATCGTGCGGGTGGACGGGGGCTACCACGTCCTCGGGATGCCCCAGCCCGAGCATCTCTAGCGCGACCGAGGGAACGCGGGCACCGGCGGCCCCGTTGCAGGTCTGCGGCCTCGGCCGCATCACCTGACACCGAAAGAGCCTGTCATGCCCCAGTCGATCTTCGTCAACCTGCCCGTGTCCGACCTCGCGCGGTCGATCCCGTTCTACCAGTCGCTCGGGTTCGGCCTGGACGCGCAGTTCTCGGATGACACCGCGGCCTGCATCACGGTTTCCGACACGATCCGCTTCATGCTGCTGACGCACGAGCGGTTCGAGGGCTTCTGCACCCTGCCCCGCGCGGACACGAGTGCAAGCACCGCCGTCCTCATCGCCCTGTCGCGCGACAGCCGGGACGCGGTCGACGACCTGCTGGCCGCCGCGCTCTCGGCCGGCGGGAAAGAGCCGAAGCCCACCGACGATCACGGCTGGATGTATCAGCGCACGGTGATGGACCCGGACGGCAACACGTTCGAGATCTTCTGGATGGACGCCGAGGCCGCCTCGGCCGCGCGCAAGATGACCAGCGGCTGACGAAGCCGCGACCCGACCGGGCGCGAAACGCGGGCCAGAGCCACGGAAGGTCTGGTAATCCGCGGCAATCCGGCGCAGGAGAGGGACAGCCAGCCCGCTGTTCGAGGGGCCTGTGCCGGAGGATCCGGCGCGCCCCTCCGGCCAAGCCAGCCGCCGCACCCGATCCCGCACGAAGGCCCCGCGATGCTCCGTCAGTTCTTCGCCTATTACCGGCCGTGGCTTGGCCTCTTCTGGTTGGACTTCGGCTGTGCCGTGGCCTCGGGGCTGCTGGAACTGGCCTTTCCGCTCGCCGTGCAGGGGTTCATCGACCGCCTTCTGCCGCGCGGCGACTGGGGGCTCACGCTCGTGGCCGCGGCGGCGCTTCTGCTGATCTATCTGCTGAATACCGGCCTGATGGCGGTGGTCACCTACTGGGGCCACATGCTGGGCATCAACATCGAGACCGAGATGCGGCGGCGGGCGTTCGAGCATCTCCAGAAGCTCTCGTTCCGCTATTTCGACCGTGTGCGGACCGGCAAGCTGGTGGCGCGTGTGACGCGCGATCTCGAGGAGATCGGCGAGGTGGCCCACCACGGGCCCGAGGACCTCTTCATCGCCGTGATGACCTTCATCGGCGCCTTCGCCCTCATGCTGTCGATCAACAGCCAGCTTGCGCTGCTGACGGCGCTGATCGTGCCGGCGACGGTGGCGCTGGTGACCATCTACGGCGGCCGGATGACCGCCACCTGGAGGGCCATCTACGCCCGCGTTGCCGATTTCAACGTGCGGCTGGAAGAGAATGTGGGCGGCATCCGCGTCGTGCAGGCCTTCGCGAACGAGGGGCACGAGAAGGCGCTCTTTGCCCAGGACAACGCCCGCTACCGCAACACCAAGCTCGCGGCCTATCGCGTCATGGCGGCCTCGCAGGCGCTGAACTACATGGGGATGCGGTCGGTCCAGCTGGTGGTGATGGTCGCAGGGGCAGGGTTCGTGCTTTCGGGCGAGCTGTCCACCGGCGGGTTCGTGGGCTTCCTGCTGCTCGTGAATGTCTTCTTCCGGCCGCTCGAAAAGATTGCCGCGGTGATCGAGACCTATCCGCGGGGCATCGCGGGCTTCCGCCGCTATCTCGAACTGCTCGAGACCGAGCCCGAGATCGCCGATGCGCCGAACGCCCGCCCGGCGCCGCAGCTGTCGGGGGCGATCCGGTTCGAGAAGGTGGGCTTCGACTATGACCGCGGCCGCGCGGTGCTGAGGGGGATCGACCTCTCGGTCCGTCCCGGCGAGACGCTGGCCTTCGTGGGCCCGTCCGGTGCGGGCAAGACGACGCTGCTGGCCCTTGTGCCCCGCTTCTACGATCCCGACGAGGGGCGGATCACGATCGACGGCATCCCGCTGGCGGACATGACGATCGAGAGCCTGCGCCGCCAGATCGGCATCGTGAGCCAGGACGTCTTCCTCTTTGGCGGCACGCTGCGCGAGAACATCGCCTATGGCCGTCTGGGCGCGTCCGAGGCCGAAATCCGCGTTGCGGCGGAACAGGCCCAGCTTGGGCCGATGATCGCCTCGCTTCCCGAGGGGCTCGACACGGTGGTGGGTGAACGCGGGGTGATGCTGTCGGGGGGGCAGAAGCAGCGGGTGGCCATCGCGCGGGCCTTCCTGAAGAACCCGCCGATCCTGATCCTCGACGAGGCGACCTCGGCCCTCGACACCGAGACCGAGCGCGAGATCCAGACGGCGCTCGACGCGCTGGCGGTGGGCCGGACCACGTTGATCATTGCGCACCGCCTCGCCACGATCCGCCATGCAGACCGGATCGTGGTGATGGAGGAAGGCCTCATCGTCGAACTCGGCACCCACGCCGAGCTTGCCGCGCGCGGCGGGCGCTATGCACGGCTCTCGGCCGCCTGATCCTGCCAGTAGGCCGCGACGCTCATCTCGCGCTTGTGCAGGCCACGGCCGCGCAGCGTGTCGCGCGCCGCATCGGCCAGCCCGCGGTCGCCCGCCACCCACACGAGCCGGTCGGCGTCGGGCAGATCAAGCCGCTCGAGGAACTCGAGAAGGCGGGGCCGCGCCACGCAGGCAAGCGACAGGCCCGGCGGGCGCGGCAGGTCGGGAAGGTCCGAGGGCCGCACCGCCAGATGGGCCGCACCGCGCGTCGTCGGAGGCAGGGCGGCAAGGATGCGCGCGATGGCCGGCAGCGCGGTCTCATCGCCAAAGAAGGCGCAGAAGCCCGCCTCGGGGATCCAGCCGCCGCCCGGCCCCATCACCCCGACCACGGCGCCCGGTTGCACCTCGCGCGACCAACGGGCCGTGCGGCCGCCCGGATGCTGGAAGATGTCGATCTCGAGCCACCCCTGGCGAGGATCGAGCGCCCGGATCGTATAGACCGGCGCGTGCAGGGCCGCCGCGCCTTCGGGCCAGCGCGTCCGGCCCGAGGCGTCGATCACGGGCCATTCCGGCGGACGCCCCTCGGGCGGCAACAGCAGGCGCACATGCAGCCCGCCATTCGCGAAGCGCGAAACGTTGCCGGTCAGGCGCACCCGGCGAAAGCCGGGCGACACGTCGCACACCCCCTCCACCCGCAGCAGCGACAGCGTGGGCGGCAGGTCGCCGGTGGCCACACGCTCCCACACGGGCCGGGCGCCGGCCGCCTCGAACAGGAGCGTCATCGCCTCCTGCAACACGAAGAGCTGGCAGGCGTCGGCCGCCTCGAGCCGCAGCTCGAGCCCCGTGAGCCGGACCTCTCCGCCCCAGACCTGGACCGAGAACCCTCCCGGCACGGCCCGCACGGGCCAGTCGTCGGCCTCGGCGCGGGCGAGCAGGGCCACGGCGGCACAGCCCGGCAGGCAGGCGGTCAGCGAGACGCTCATCCCGGCATCCTTTTCAACAGGCGAGAGGGCGGAGGCGATGCCCCTCGCGTCAGGCAGGGCGTAGCGTGCCCGGCGGGCTGGCTGACCGTGACTTACCTTATCCCGACAAAAACCGTCAAGCACCTATGACTTGATCTGTCGCAGCCGCGGTGCCATGCCGGATGTCTCCGACACCAGAGAGTCGCCCATGCGCTCCACCCTGCAGAACCCGCGGCGCCAGCCCCATGCCTTTCATGTCATGGCCAAGCCGGTCGGCCCGCGCTGCAACCTTGCCTGCGGTTACTGCTACTATCTCGGGAAGGAGGCGCTCTATCCCGAAAGGCACCGGTTCAGGATGGACGAGGACGTTCTTGTCCGGTTCATCCGCGGCTATGTCGCGGCGCAATCGGCGGCCGGGTTGCGCGACATCACCTTCAGCTGGCAGGGCGGCGAACCCTTCCTTATGGGGCTCGACTTCTTCCGCCGCGTGGTGGATCTGCAGCAGCGGTTCTGCCCTCCCGGACACCGGATCGGAAACGCGATCCAGACCAACGGAACGCTCGTCACCCCCGAGTGGGCCGACTTCCTGCGCGCGCACGAGTTTCTCGTGGGGGTGAGCCTCGACGGACCTCCCGCGATACAGGACGCGGCGCGGCCGGACCGGCGCGGGCGGGCCAGCTCGGCCAGGGTACTTCGGGGGCTGGGGCTTCTCCAGCGGCACGGGGTCGATGTGAATGTCCTGACCGTGGTCAGCCGCTCCAACGTGGACCAGCCGCTCGAGGTCTACAGATACCTGCGGGGCCTTGGGATCGAGGTGATACAGCTCATCCCGGCGCTCGAACGGCTGATGCCGGGGGGCGGGCTCGCCGGCCCTCCGGGCAGGGGCGACCGCGGCGCGACGTTGGCGCCCTTCTGCGTCAGCGGCGAGGACTATGGCCGGTTTCTCTGCGCAATCTTCGACGAGTGGGTGTCGGCTGACGTGGGCCGGGTGTTCGTTCAGCATTTCGAGGTGATGCTGGGCATCCTTGCGGGCGAGCCCGCCTCGCTCTGCCTCTTTGCCGAGACCTGCGGCGATGCGCTCGCGCTCGAACACAACGGCGACCTCTACGCCTGCGATCACTATGTCTATCCCGATCATCGGCTGGGCAACATCCGCGGCCGCAGGATCGGCGAACTTGCCGCCCTGCCCCGGCAACGCCGGTTCGGCAAGGAGAAGGCCGCCCTCCTGCCCGCAAGCTGCCGCGACTGCCGATGGAGGGCCGCCTGCCACGGCGGATGCCCCAAGCACCGGATCGCGCCCGAACCCGGAGGCGGTCCGGGAAAGGTAAGCCACTTCTGCGCCGGCTACCGGATGTTCCTCGACCATGCCGGAGACCGACTTGCCGAGATCGTGCGCCTCGTGCGTGCCGGCTGGCCGGCCGCGGCCATCATGGAACGCGCTGGCTGAGCGGCCCGGATCACGAAGACGTATTTTCTCGGCCAACGGCTCTGGCGGGGCGCTGACCGGCAAAAACGTCCCGATTTTCGGGAGGCCCTTGGAGGATTTCCCGTGACGCGCGGGAAAAAGATGCGGCGGGGGCTGGACATTTTGCCGCTGCTCCGCGCATTGCCTCGCCTGAAATGTTGCCGAAGATGTTGCCGTTGCCTCAGTAGAAA
>NZ_VDEK01000022.1:0-62620 GCF_007668225.1 Cereibacter sediminicola
AAATTGGACGCCGATCACCCCGCCTGGGGGGTCAAAATTGCACGCCGAAACACAGGCGAGGGCGAGCCTGCCGCGGCGCAACGGAACCCTGTACCTGCTCCACCGCCCGGAATCGTCGCGCTCGACGCGCCGCTGGACCAGGAGGGACTTGCCGCCATGCTCGCCGATCTCGACATGTCGTCCCTGAAGATCGTGGACACGGACGGAGATGCCGATGCCTGACGAGGTGGTCGTGGTCGCGCACGGGACGCCGAGGCCGCAACCGCGGCCTCGGATCTGCGGTCGTCGGGTCGTGTCCACCGCGAACCCTCTCGCGAAGGAGTGGCGGGAGGTGCTGGCGCTGGCCGTCACCCGCGCCATGCCCTCAGGCGGCGTCAGTTGGCCCTCCGGCGTCGATCTCGCGGCGACCTTCGTCTTCTCCACCCGCGACCGCAAGCGCCACGGCAGGCACCACCTCATGCGTCCGGACGCGGACAACCTCGCGAAACTGGCGATGGACGTTCTTCAGGACGGAGGCCTGCTTCCGGATGGGGACAGCGACGTCGCGAGCATGAGCGTCCGGAAGGTATGGGGTCGGCCGGGCGAGGAGGGGGTCGTCCTGCGTCTCCGCCCTTCTCCCGAGACCGCCGAATGTCCGGCCGAACTTTGCCTTCCGTGTTGATCGTGCCTTGCAGGTTTGCGGAAATACTTTATGTGTATCCCATGAAATGTTGGCCGCGGAGACAACGACATGGGATCGACCCCTTACTATTCACCGCCTCCGGCTGACGGCACTCCGCAGGAGTGGGACCCGGCGGCGGGCTACCCCCCGGAGTATGTGCGGGTCGCTATTGGCCGCCGCATTCAAGCGGCCCTGGATGAAAAAGGCTGGAAGCAGTCGGAGTTGGCGAAGCGGGCGGGCGTCGGCCGGGACTCAATCTCTCTGTATATCAGGGGCAAGAACTCCCCCACCCACGCCAGCCTCGTCAAAGTGGCAAGAGCCCTCGGCAAGGACATCGGGGACATCGCCCCCGAGCTCAAATTGGCTACGGTCGAGCGGATCCGCGCCGCCGGCACCCGCGAGGCAGACGTCGAGCTGACCTCCATCGGGGATGGCCGGGCCCGCCTCCGCATCGATCGCATCGTGTCGATGTCCGACGCGGCTCGCATCCTGGCCATCCTTGAGAAGGTGGAGCAGTAGGTCACCCCGACCGACGCTTCCTCGTCTTCGGCGGCAGTTCGTCCCCCTCGTCGGTCGGCACGTCATGGTCGGAACCTGGGGCTGGCGGCGGCGCGAGCCGGTCGAGCCAGTCCCAGCCGGACCACTTGTCCCCCGTCTGCCTGAGGTGCGAGTAGCGCTGCAGGGACTGCCATGAGCGGTGTCCCGACACGCCGGCCACCCTGGGAATATTCCAGCCCATCTCGAACAGGCGCGAGACGCCCTCGTGCCTCAGGTCATGGAAGTGCATGTCCTGGATCTCTAGGAAGGCACAAGCCCTCGTGAAGGCAGCGCTGACCGCGTCTGTCGAGTAGGGAAGGATCCTCGCGTCAGTCTTCGGCAGCGTCTCGATGATCCGCAGCGCTTCCGGAGGCAGGTCGCACCATGTGTGGTTGCCAACTTTCGCACCCGGATGCTTCATGTCGCGGACGAGGATCCGCGAGTGCTTTACGTCCAGGTCATCCCAGCGCATCTTCAGGAGTTCCTCCTGCCTGCGGGTCGAGAACATCGCGATGGCGCAGATGATGTGCATCGGGTTGCTGGCTGGCCGGCGATGTTGGATTCCAGCGAAGTGCTCCATGATCCGGTCCATCTCATCAGCGGACGGCCGCCGGTCCCGCTTCGCGCTCTTCCGCGTGAGGCCAAGCCGCCTGGTCGTCTCGATCGCCGAATTCACGGTGTCGGCGTCGACGTCGTAGCCGTATGCGCTCCTCGCAATCGAGAAGATCCCTCCGAGGTGGCTGAGGTAATTCTGAACGGTCTGGGGCTTCCTGTTGTCGCCCGAGAGCTGGCGAGCCAACTCGACGACGTGGTGCGCGCGGATTTCGCTCATGGCCATCTCGGCGATCGGGAAGTCTTTCAGCGACCGAAGCACCTGCGCTTTCGTCCGGCCGATCGCCGTCACATCGCCGGTGTAGAGGTCGATGGCGTCGGAGAGCGTGCCATTCGGCGCCGTGGCCCTCTCGAGCGCGCCAGGCTGGTCGAGTTCGTGGCGCCGGCGGGCGAGCCAGCCCTTCGCGACGGACTCGCGCTCGAACGTCTTCGATTCCGAGAAGACCGTCTTGCCCCCTCGCTTGATGCGGACTTGCGCGGTATAGGATGCGCTGCCGTCGGCCTTCACGTGCTTCCGGATCATCTGGGACTACAAACCTCGGGTCGGGACTACATTGTAGGCCGACCCTACCCGGAAGGGTCGCAAACAGGCAAGAACCGACTGGAAACAGGACTACAAGGCGTGTGGACAAGCCATTGAGCGGAAACAAAATGACCGAAAATTCAACTGGTTGCGACCACCATCGTTTGAGCGTCGCCCCGATGCTGGACTGGACGGACCGCCATTGCCGGTTCTTCCACAGGCTCATGACCCGGCGCGCGATGCTCTACACCGAGATGGTGACGGCTCCGGCCGTCATCCACGGTCCGCGTGACCGGCTGCTCGGCTTCTCGCCCGCCGAGCATCCGGTGGCCCTGCAACTCGGCGGCTCCGACCCGGCCGAGCTTGCGCAGGCGGTGCGGGTGGCGGCGCCCTACGGCTATGACGAGATCAACCTCAATGTCGGCTGCCCGTCCGATCGGGTCCAGTCCGGCTGCTTCGGCGCCGTGCTGATGGAGCGCCCGGCTCTGGTGGCCGACTGCGTGGCCGCCATGATCGCGGAGAGCCCGGTGCCCGTCACGGTCAAGTGCCGGATCGGTGTGGACGAGCAGGAGCCGTCCGAGATCCTGCCCGCCTTCCTCGAGACCGTGGCCGCCGCCGGCGTCCGCCATTTCGTGATCCATGCCCGCAAGGCCTGGCTTCAGGGCCTCAGCCCGCGCGAGAACCGCGAGATCCCGCCGCTCGACTATCCGCTGGTGATCGCCATGAAGCGGCGCTTCCCAGAGCTGACCATCTGCCTCAACGGGGGCGTGGCGAACCTCTCGCAGGCCGAGGAGCTGCTGGCGCAGGGTCTGGACGGGGTGATGATCGGGCGCGCCGCCTACAACGAGCCCGAACTGCTGCTCGGTGCCGACAGGCTCTGGGGATGCGAGCCGCCGCGGGATCTGGACCGGGTGCTGGCCGACATGCGGCCCTACATCGGCGAACATCTGGCGGCGGGCGGACGTCTTCACCAGATCACGCGGCACATGCTGGGTCTCTTTGCCGGCCGCCCCGGCGCGCGGCACTGGCGGCGCATCCTGTCCGAGGGCGCCTCGCGGCCCAGGGCGGGACTGGACCTCTTCGACGAGGCGCTCGAGGCGGTGCGGCCGCAGGCGGCCTGACCCCCCGCGCCTCTGGCCATCGGGACGTTCTGGCGCTATGGCGGGGTGCTTCCTTGCGAAAGGCCTGACATGCCGGATCCCTCGCTCCTGCTGCCGATGCTGGCGCTCCTCCTCGCCATCGGCGCCTTCGCCGGCATCATCGCCGGGCTCCTTGGCGTGGGCGGCGGTCTGATCCTCGTGCCGGCCTATCTCTACGCCTTCGAGGCGCTGGGCTATGGCGGCCCGGGCCTGATGCGCGTCTGCCTCGCAACGTCGCTGGCCACGATCATCGTGACCTCCTTGCGGTCGGTTCATGCCCATCACGGCAAGGGCGCCGTAGATCTCGGGATCCTGCGCCAGTGGGGGCCCTGGATCGCGCTGGGCGCGGTCGCGGGCACCCTCGCGGCCTCCGGCCTCCGCTCCGGCGTGCTTCAGGCGATCTTCGGCACCGTCGGCGTGGCGGTCGGCCTCTACATGGCCTTCGGAAGGGCCAGCTGGCGCCTTGGCGAGCACATGCCGCGCGGTGCGGCGCGCGGCGCCACCGGCACCGGGATGGGCTTTCTCTCGGTGCTCATGGGGATCGGCGGCGGCACCTTCGGCGTCCCGCTCATGAGCCTCTTCAACGTGCCGATCCACCGGGCGGTCGCCACGGCCGCAGGCTTCGGGGTGATCATCGCCCTGCCGTCCGCCCTGCTCTTCCTGCTCACACCCACCGATGCCGCCCCGCCCTGGACGGTGGGATCCGTGAACCTGCCGGCCTTCGGCATCACCATCGCCACGACACTCCTGACGGCGCCGCTCGGCGTGCGCCTCGCCCATGCGATGGACCCCAAGCCCCTCAAGCGGGTCTTCGCCGTCTTCATCATGATCGTGGCGCTGAACATGCTGCGCAAGGCTGCGGGCTACTGACGGGCCCGCCATCCGGCCCCTTCATTCTCGCACAAATATCCCCGCCGGAGGCGCACGATTCCTCCGGCGCAACCTTGCCCATCCGCAGGCGGCCCGTGGCCTTCCTCCGCGGCAGCGCCGGCGAGCGGGGGCTCGATGCCCCCCGAGCCGGCACCTCCCGGAGCGTCAGTAGGCCTCGATCCCCTGCTGCCAGGGCCGGACCAGATTTCCGAACCGGGTGAAGCGGCCCTCGAAGCTCAGTTCCACCGAGCCGATCGGCCCGTGACGCTGCTTGCCGATGATGACCTCGGCCTTGCCGTGCACCTGCTCCATGATGGCCTGCCACTGGGCCATCTTCTCCATCTCGTGGTCGCCCGGCTTCTCGCGCTCGCGGTAATATTCCTCGCGGAACACGAACATGACCACGTCCGCGTCCTGCTCGATCGAGCCCGACTCGCGCAGGTCGGACAGCTGCGGCCGCTTGTCGTCCCGGCTTTCGACGCTCCGCGACAGCTGGCTCAGCGCCACCACCGGGATGTTCAGCTCCTTGGCGATTGCCTTCAGGCCTTGCGTGATCTCGGACACTTCCTGCACCCGGTTGTCGCGCGACCCGCCCGAGCCCTTCAGGAGTTGCAGGTAGTCCACCATCAGCACATCCAGCCCATGGGTCCGCTTCAGCCGCCGCGCCCGTGCTGCGACCTGGCTGATCGGCAGCGCCGGCGTGTCGTCGATGTAGAGCGGGCAGGCCTCGAGCGCCTTCGCCGCCTCGACAAAGCGGCGGAACTCGGCCTCGGTCATGTCGCCGCGGCGGATCTGTTCCGAAGGCACTTCGGCCGCCTCCGACAGGATCCGCGCCGCCAGTTGCTCGGCGCTCATCTCGAGGCTGAAGAAGCCCACCACGCCACCTTCGACCGCCCCTTCGGTCCCGTCCGGCAGCCGGCCGCGCCGGAAAGCCTTGGCGATGTTGAAGGCGATGTTGGTGGCCAGCGAGGTCTTGCCCATCGAGGGCCGGCCCGCAAGGATCAGAAGGTCCGACGGATGCAGCCCGCCCAGCTTCTTGTCGAGATCGGCGAGGCCCGTCGAGATCCCGGCCAGGCCCCCGTCGCGCTGGTAAGCGGCGTTGGCCACGTTCACCGCATCCGTCACCGCCTTCAGGAAGCTCTGGAAGCCGCGCTCGGCATGGCCCTGCTCGCCGAGGCGATAGAGCTTCTGCTCGGCCTCGACGATCTGCTCCTTCGGCTCCGAGGCCACATCGACCCGCGCGGCCTTGGCGGCGATGTCGCGCCCCAGCCCGATCAGCTCGCGCCGCACCGCCAGGTCATAGATCATCTGTGCATAGTCGCGCGCGGCAAAGGCCGAGATCGCGGCACCCGCCAGCCGCACCAGATAGGCCGGCCCGCCCAGTTCCTTGAGCCCCGCATCCTCCTCCAGAAACGCCTTGAGCGTCACGGGCGAGGCGAGCGCGTTCTTCTGGATCCGCGCCGCCGCGATTTCGAAGATCCGCTGGTGGACGGGATCGAAGAAATGCTCGGCCCGGATCACCGAGGCAATGCGGTCGAAGATGTCGTTGTTGGTCAGGATCGCGCCAAGCAACTGCTGCTCGGCCTCGATGTTGTGGGGAAGAACTTCCGGAGTCTTCTCCGGCTGCGACTCACGTAGCGCCCTGACCTCGTTCACGGATCTGCCCTCTGCTCTCGTTTGCGGGCGCCACCTTCAGCGGGCGCCCTTGGATGCGCGGTGCCACCTGATACCCCCGAACGGCGGCGCCGGGCAGGGGGTATAGTCCTGGGGGCGAACCGGCCCGAACCCTGTGGAAAGGCTGTGGATCGTTTCTGCGCCCCGAAACCCTACCATATCTCGCGGAAGGTGCAGCCGGAAAACGCAGCCGGTGGCCTGCGCCCGGCGCGCCGCGCGGATTCGTCCCCAGACCGGTTCCGACGGCCGGTCAGAGGCGGGCAGCCGGATCGGCTGGTTTCCGCGCGTCCTGCCAGTCCCGCGGGTTCGACAGGAAGCACTCGACCTCGGCCAGCGTGCCGGCGTCGAACGCATCCGAGGCCCGCGCCTCCGCCAGCACGTCCCACCAGGTGCACAGATGGTGCAGCGTCACGCCGTGGGCCTGAAGCCGCCCGATGGTCTCGGGGAAGATGCCGTAATAGAAGATCACCGCCGTGTGGGCGCAGCTCGCCCCGGTCTCGCGGATCGCATCGACGAAGGACAGTTTCGATCCGCCGTCCGTGGTCAGATCCTCGATCAGAAGCACGCGCTGGCCTTCCGTCATCACGCCCTCGATCCGGGCGTTGCGACCGTAGCCCTTGGGCTTCTTGCGGACGTAGGTCATCGGCAGGGCCAGCCGCTCGGCCACCATCGCCGCGAAGGGAATGCCTGCGGTCTCGCCGCCCGCCACATTGTCGAAGGCCTCGAAGCCCGCGTCGCGTAGCAGCGTGACGGTCAGGAAATCCATCAGCGTCGCGCGGATGCGCGGATAGGAGATCAGCTTGCGGCAGTCGATGTAGGTGGGCGAGGGCAGACCCGAGGCCAGGGTGAACGGCTCGTGCGGGCGGAAATGCACCGCCTGGATCTCGAGCAGCATCCGCGCGGTCAGGCGAGCGATCTCCTCGCGGGGCGGGAAGGAGGTGGGGATCATCGGGATCGTCCTTTCATCGGGGGCCGCCGGGGCGGGAAGGGGTCAGCTCTCGACGTGCCACAGCAGCGGAAAGCCGGGATCGAAGAGCGTCACGGGGCCGGCGCCGGTCTCGATCCGCGCGGGCAGCACGAGCGGTTCGCCCTTGCGCAGCGTGATCCGCTCCTCGTTCGGCGGCAGGCGGTAGAAGGCGGGCCCATTGAGCGCGACGAAGCCCTCCAGTCGGTCGAGCGCGCCCTCCTCTTCGAACACATGGGCCAGGATCGAGAGCGTGTTGGTCGCCGTGAAGCAGCCCGCGCAGCCGCAGGCGGACTCCTTGGCTGCGTCCACATGGGGGGCGCTGTCGGTTCCAAGGAAGAAGCACGCCTCGCCGCCGGTCGCCGCCTCACGCAGCGCCAGCCGGTGCGTTTCGCGCTTCGCGACCGGCAGGCAGTAGTAGTGCGGCCGGATGCCGCCCGCGAGGATATGGTTGCGGTTGATGATGAGGTGATGCGTTGTCAGCGTGCCCGCCATGTCCGGCCCGCCGCCGCGCACATAATCGAGCCCATCCCGCGTGGTGACATGCTCCAACACCACCCGCAGCCCCGGCGTCGCCCGCCGGATCGGCTCGAGCACCCGCTCGAGGAACACCGCCTCGCGGTCGAAGATGTCCACCGCCGGGTCCGTCACCTCGCCATGCACGCAGAGCGGCAGGCCGAGCTCGGCCATCGTCTCCAGCACGCCGCGCACCCGGTCGAAGTCGCGCACCCCCGAGGCCGAGTTGGTCGTGGCCCCCGCCGGATATAGCTTGACCGCCTTGACCAGCCCCGAGGCCGCGGCCGCGCGCACATCCGCAGGATCGGTCGTCTCGGTCAGGTAGAGCACCATCAGCGGCTCGAACCGGGCGCCCGCGGGCAGGGCGGCCATGATGCGCTCGCGGTAGGCCGCGGCCTCGGCGCCCGTCACCACCGGCGGCACGAGGTTCGGCATGACGATGGCGCGGGCGAAATGCCGGGTGGTTTCGGGCAGCACCCCCTCCAGCATCGCGCCGTCGCGCAGGTGGAGGTGCCAGTCATCGGGGCGGCGGATTGTGAGGCTCTGGGTCATGCCTGCCGCCTACTGCAAAGGACGCACCTTTTCCAGTGAGTCGAGCCCCGGGAACGTGCGGCCCTGCCGCACGTTCGCCCCGGAAAGGAGACGCCATGCACAGACTGCTCGAAGCCTGCGCCTTCGCGGCGCGCCTGCACGCCAGCGCGCGGCAGAAGGGCCATGCCGCCCATCCCTACATCAACCACCCTATCGATGTGGCGCTTCGGGCGTCCCGCAGCCCCGCCGCCGACGAGGTGCTGGTGATCGCGGCCCTCCTGCATGACACGGTCGAGAAGGCCGGCGCGACGCAGGAGCAGATCGAGGCGCTCTTCGGGCCCGAGGTGGCGCGGCTGGTGGCCGAGGTGACCGATCCGCCCGAGGAGGACGCCCGCGGCCTCTCACCGTCCGCGCAGCGCCTGAGGCTCGCGGACAAGGCGTCGAACCTCGCGGCCCTCACCTCCAGCGGGCCGGGAGAGTGGGACCCCGAGGCGCTGGCGGCCTATCTGTCGCGCGCGGATCAGGTGGCCGGGGCCTGCCGCGCCGCGGATCCGGTGCTCGCCGCCGCCTATGACGAGGCCGCCGCGGCGGCCCGTGCGGCCCTTGCCCGCCCCGGACCGGACAGCCCGGCCTGACCGCACCCACGGGCCTGCGGCGGGCACCCCCGCCCGCCGGTTCGGACTTAGGAAGGCGCCGCCCGCTTCCCTCCGGCCGTGCCCCCACCTTGGTCGCAGAGCCGCGGCCGGCGCTTGACCGCTCCGGGCCACCTCGGCCAACCTCGCGCCTGCAACCGGAGTGCCGTCTTGACCCAACCTCTGCCCGCCTCGATCGACGCCGCCGCCGCTCTCCTGGCCGAGCAGGGCTACGTGAGCGACCGTGCCCTCGCTACGGTCGTATTCCTGGCCCTCCGGCTTGGCCGACCGCTGTTCCTCGAGGGCGAGGCCGGCACCGGCAAGACCGAGATCGCCAAGGCCCTCGCCGCCGCGCTGGGCCGCCGCCTGATCCGGCTTCAGTGCTACGAGGGGCTCGACGCAGCCTCGGCCGTGGCCGACTGGAACTTCGCCGCGCAGATGATCGCGATCCGCGCCGCCGAGGCGTCGGGGGGCGCTGATCGCGACAGCCTGCGCACCGAGCTTTTCACCGAGGCCTATCTGATCGAGCGCCCGCTCCTGCAGGCCATGCGTCCCCAGCCCGGCGGCGCCCCCGTCCTGCTCATCGACGAACTGGACCGCACCGACGAGCCCTTCGAAGCCTTCCTGCTCGAGGCGCTCTCGGACTTCCAGGTCACGATCCCCGAGCTTGGCACCATCCGGGCCCCCGAACCGCCCATCGTGATCCTCACCTCGAACCGGACGCGCGAGGTGCATGACGCCCTCAAGCGCCGCTGCCTCTATCACTGGGTGGACTACCCCGACTTCCCGCGCGAGGCCCGCATCCTCGCCGCGCGCGCCCCCGAGGCGCAGGAGGCGCTCAGCCGCGAGATCGTGGCCTTCGTCCAGCGTCTGCGCCGCGAGGATCTCTTCAAGCGCCCCGGCGTGGCCGAGACGATCGACTGGGCCAAGTGCCTGCTCGCGCTCGACGTGATCGAACTCTCGCCCGAACTCATCGCCGACACGCTGGGCGCGCTCCTGAAATACCAGGACGACATCCAGAAGATCCAGGGCTCCGAGGCGCGCCGCCTCCTGGACGAGGCCCGCCGCGACCTCGCCCCGGCATGAGCCTCTTTCAGTCTCGTCCAAATATCCTCGGGGGGGCCTCCGGCCCCGGCCGGAGGCGCGGGGGGCAGACAGCCCCCCGGCGCCCGCTCCACCGGGCCTGAGCGATGGAACTCCAGGCCCCCGCCGACGGCAGCCTCACCCGCAACATCCTGTGGTTCGCCCGCGCGCTCCGCAAGGCGGGCCTGCCCATCGGCTCGGGCCGCGTGGCCGATGCCGTCCGCGCGGTCGAGGCCACCGGCTTCACCTCGCGCGAGGATTTCTACTGGACGCTCCACGCCTGCTTCGTCTCGCGCCCCGAGCACCGGGCCACCTTCGCGCAGGTCTTCCGCCTCTTCTGGCGCGACCCGCAGTTTCTCGAGCAGATGATGAGCCTCCTCCTGCCGCAGCTGCGCGCCGCGCCCGAGGATCGCCCGCCCGATCCCGCCGAGAAACGCGCGGCCGAGGCGCTGCTCGATGGCGCCCCGCGACCCGAGCGCGCCGCGCCGGAGCCTGAGGGCAGCCTCATCGAGATCGACGCCGCCGAGACCGCCTCCGAGCAGGAGCGGCTGAAGCGGCTCGATTTCGAGCAGATGTCCACGGCCGAGATGGACGAGGCCCGGCGCATGCTCGCACGGCTGTCGCTGCCGGTGCCGCCGATCCGCTCGCGGCGTCTGGTGGCCGCCGCGGGCGGGCCGCGGGTCGATCTGCGCCGGACCCTTGCTCGGGCGCTGCGGCAGGGCGGCGAGATCCCCGCGCTCGCCCGCCGCCGTCCGGCGCTGCGCTGGCCGAACCTCGTCGTGCTCTGTGACATTTCCGGGTCCATGTCGCGCTATTCGCGGCTGGTTCTCCACTTCATCCACGCGGTGGCCAACCGGAAGGGGCAGGGCTGGGCGCGGGTCCATGCCTTCACCTTCGGCACGCGGCTCACCGACATCACGCGCCACCTGCGCCGCCGGGACGTGGATGCCGCTCTCGCCGCCGCAGGGGCCGAGGCGCAGGACTGGTCCGGCGGCACAAGGATCGGCGACTGTCTCCACGTCTTCAACCGGGACTGGTCGCGACGGGTGCTGGGGCAGGGGGCCGTGGTGCTTCTCATCACCGACGGGCTCGACCGCGGCGACCCGGCCGACCTTGCCCGCGAGATGGAGCGTCTGCATCTCTCGGCCCGGCGGCTCATCTGGCTCAACCCGCTCCTGCGGTGGGAGGGCTTTGCCCCACGGGCGGGCGGAATCCGCGCCATGCTGCCCCATGTGGACAGCCTGCGTGCCGCCCATTCGGTGGCCTCGCTCGAAGCCCTGGCCGAGGCGCTCTCGCGGCGCTGACCATCCGGCGGACGCGTCTCCTTTCACACATCTGTTATCCGCCCCCGTCAGCCCGGCTGGAACGCTCCGGTCCTCGGCCGGTTGAGGCGCCATGCAGATCCGGGCCCGACAGGCCGGGATCACAGACAGAAAGGAACGACGATGAGCTCCAGACTGCTCCAGACGACCGCCGCCCTGTCGCTTGGCCTTTTCGCGCTTCAGCCGCTGGCCGCCGCCGCGCAGACCACGACCACGGACGAGTGCATCCCCTCCGCGACCGTGACCTGCCCGCCGGGAGCCGCTTCGGTGCCGGGCGCCGAGTCCCCGGACGGAACGGATGATTCCACGTCCGCGCCTCCGGTCGATCCGACCGGCTCGACCGGCGGAGGTGTCTCGGGCAATACCGAGATGACGCCGATGGTTCCGGGCTCCGAGACGCCCGGTGGCGCGGATGACTCGCAGTCTGCCACTCCGGTCGATCCGTCCTCCACCGGGGGTGGTGTGGTGACCGATGGCAATGCCCCGGCGGTTCCGGGCGCCGAGCAGCCCGACGGGACGGACGACTCGCAGAGCGCGGTTCCCGCCCAGTAATCGGTAGGGTCCGCCCGAAAAGCCGCCGCTCGGCAAGAGCGGCGGCTTTTTTCATGGCTGTGACAACAGCCGGTGGCGCAAGAGGCCGGTCAGGCGCGGGAACAGGCAGCGCCTGTTGAGGCGGCTCGGGAACGAAACGACGGGATCGAGGGTTTTTCAGCAGCACGAACGGTCCGGCTCCTGACGCCGGATCAGGAATGAAAGGAATTTCCGATGAAGAGCCGTCTTTTGACCACAACGGCCGCCCTGTCGGTGGCGCTTTCGACGTTCCAGCCGCTGCCGCTCGTCGCGCAGGAAGATGCGGCCGCGCGCTGTGCCGCCAACCCCGAGGAGTGCCCGCCGGGGCTGGAGCCCGCCGAAGATGCTGAGGCACCGGCCGGGGAGGACTCGCCCGAGGATGGCGCCGACGAAGCGGAACCCGCCGCTCCTGCAGCCGAGGAGGGAGCCGAACCTGCGCCAGCGGTTGAGGACGCGCCGCCCGCTGACGCTGAAGCCGCAGGGCAGGCCGAGGATGCAGGGCCTGCCGGGGCCGCAGACGATGCGGCCGACCAGCCCGCCGAGCCAGCGCCGGATGCGGATGCCGCAGACCGGCCGGATGCAGCCGTGCCGGAGGGGGCTGAAGCGGACGGGGCCGAGACGGAAGCCGAGGCCGAAGGCTCGGGCTTCAGCCGCATCCTGAACAGCCCGGAGGAAGCGGCGCCCGCAGCGGAAGAAGAGGCTCCGGCCGGGGCCGAACAGGCGGGCGAGGATCCTCAGCCCGCCGAGGGCGCGGCGCGCAGCCCGGATGCGCCTGAAGATGCGGCGGCCGACGCCGAACCCGTGGGCGAGGCCGATCAGGAGCGTGCGGTCGAGCAAGAGGCCGCGCCGGATGCGGACGAACTTCGCCGCCGTCTCGAGGCGGATGCCGAGCCTCCGGTCGATGCGGCGCAGGACGAAGGTCAGGACGGTGCCGCCGCCGCCACGGCGGGTGCGACCGCGGCCGGCGAGGATGACGGAGCCGCCGAAACCGCGCCCGGGGCCGAGGTTGAGGCCGAAGGCGAGGGCGCCGGGCAGCCCGGCGGTCAGGCCGAAGCCGAAGACCCCGAGGCCGCGCCTGCGGCCGACGCGGACCGTGCCGCGACCGACGACGAAGGCGGGGCCGGTGCGGACCGTGCCGGCGCCGAGGCCGACGCGGCACGCACGGACGGCGACGCGGCCGCCGAGGCCGATCAGACGGCCGCCGGGGCCGAGGAGGCGGAACGCTCTCCGGCCGATCAGGAAGAGGCGCGCAGCCTCCTGTCGCGCATCCTCGAGAGCGAGGAAGCCGGTGCCGAGGCCGCCGCCGCGGCCGCCGCCTCTGCCGATGATGCCGGCGATGCCGCCCGCGAGGCGCGTGAGGCCGCGGGTCGTGCCGAGCAGATCACCGAAGACAACAGCCGCTCGAGCAACGAGGAGTTCCGCACGCTGCTGGATACCAACCGCGAGCAGACCGAAACCGGGGGCGACCGTGACAGCGGATTGTCGAACTTCGAGAAGTTCGGCCTGCTGGCGCTGGGTGGCCTCGCGGTGGGGGCGCTGCTCAACAACCGCGACGAGGTGGTGTCCAACAGCGGCGACCGTGTCGTGGTCCAGCGTTCGGATGGCACCTATTCGGTGCTGAAGGATGACGACACGCTGCTGCGCCGGCCGGGGTCCGAAGTCGTGACCCAGAGCTTCAATGACGGCTCGACGCGGGCGGTCGTGACGCGCGCCGACGGAACGCAGATCGTCACCATCCGCGATGCGGCCGGCCGGGTGCTGCGCCGGACCGCGATCGACCGCGACGGACGCGAACTTCGGCTGATCGACGATCTGGCTCCGGTGGAGCGGGTGGATGTCTCGCGCCTGCCCGAGCCTGCGCCGGTCTTCAGCTTCGTCGAGACCACAAACGAGCGCGAATTGCGGCAGGCGCTGGAACAGGCCCGGAGCCGGAACCTCGACCGGACCTACAGCCTGCGCCAGATCCGGGAATACCGCGAGGTCCGGGCCCTGGCCCCGGCCATCGACGTGGACCAGATCACCTTCGCGACCGGCTCTGCCGCCATTGATCCGGGACAGGCGGAACGGCTTGCCGTGCTCGGGCAGACCATCGCCGACATGGTGGCCGAGCGTCCGGGCGAGGTGTTCCTCATCGAAGGGCACACGGATGCCGTGGGCGATGAGGCCTCGAACCTCGCGCTCTCGGACCGTCGGGCCGAATCGGTGGCGCTGGCGCTGACCGAGTATTTCGACGTTCCCCCGGAAAACATGGTGGTCCAGGGCTACGGCGAAGGCGATCTGCGCATCGACACCGACGGGCCGGAGCAGCGCAACCGTCGCGTGGCGGTGCGCCTGATCACGCCGCTGATGCAGACGGCCTCGAACTGATCCGGGGCACTCGATCGGGCCGCCATGCCACCTTTTGGCAGTGGCGGCCCCGGCATCGACCGTCGCATGATCCGCCCAAGCGACGGGAGATGCCCTTGACCGGCCATGATGACATTCCGGAGACCGCCCTCGACTGGCACCGCGCGCGCAGGGGGGCTGTCCTTGCGACCGTGATCGAGACCTGGGGCTCGGCGCCGCGCCCTGCGGGCAGCCAGCTTGTGGTGGCCGGGGACGGCGCGATGATGGGCTCGGTCTCGGGCGGCTGTGTCGAGGGCGCGGTCATTGCCGAAGCCGCCGCCGCGCGCGAAGATGGGCGCCCGCGGCTGATGACGTTCGGCGTGTCGGACGACGAGGCCTTTGCCGTGGGCCTCGCCTGCGGCGGCACGATCCGCGTGCTGGTCGAACCCATCGGCACGGCCCTGCCCGAGGCGCTGCTGGCCGATCTCGTGGCGGCGCGCGCCGCCCGGCGGCCGATCGCGCTGCTGGTGCATCCCGAGAGTGGCGCGCATCGGCTGGCGGGGCCCGAGGAGGCCCGCGTGGCCACGCGCCTGCGCGCGGACCGCTCGGGTCTCGAGGAGGATGGCTGGTTCATCGGCATCCACAACCCGCCCTTGCGGATGATCGTGGTGGGCGCGGTCCACATCGCCCAGCCGCTTCTGGCGATGGCCCGGATCGCCGGCTTCGAGCCGACCCTCATCGACCCGCGCAGCGCCTTCGGCTCTGCCGCGCGGTTCCCCGGCGAAACCATCCTTGAGGATTGGCCGGACGAGGCGCTTGCCCGCCTTGAGCC
Source organism: Cereibacter sediminicola (assembly GCF_007668225.1). Lineage (NCBI taxonomy): Bacteria > Pseudomonadati > Pseudomonadota > Alphaproteobacteria > Rhodobacterales > Paracoccaceae > Cereibacter > Cereibacter sediminicola. Next base: position 14,792 of record NZ_VDEK01000022.1, read on the forward strand.
GGATGCCCGCACGGCGGTGGTGACGCTGACGCACGATCCAAAGCTCGACGATCCGGCCATCCTCGCCACCTTCGCCACGCCGGCCTTCTACCTCGGTTGCCTCGGCTCGCCCCGCACCCATGCCCGGCGCGTGGAACGGCTGCGGGCGGCGGGCGTGGCCGAGGATCAGATCGCGCGCATCCATGCGCCGGTCGGGCTCGACATCGGCGCGCGCAGCCCGGCCGAGATCGCGATTTCGATCCTCGCCCAGATCACCGAGCGGCTGAGGCGGGGCTGATGCGGTTCGGCGCGGTTCCGCTGGACGAGGCCGAGGGCGCGATCCTCGCCCATTCGCTCGTCCTGCCCGAGGGGCGGCTGCGCAAGGGTCTCGTGCTGGGGCCGGCCGAACTCGCGCGGCTGCGGGCGGCGCAGGTGGCCGAGGTGACGGTGGCGCGACTGGCCGCGGGGGATGTGCCCGAGGATGCCGCCGCCGCGCGTCTTGCGGCCGCGCTGGTGCCCGACGAGGACGAGGCCCGCTTGCGCCGTTCGGCGGCCTTCACGGGGCGGGTGAACCTGAACGCCGCGGCGCCGGGGCTGGTGGCCCTCGACGTCCCGCGCATCCATGCGCTGAACCGGATCGATCCGGCGCTGACGCTCGCCACGCTCGCGCCGCTCACGCGGGTCGAGCCGGGAATGCTGGTGGGCACGGTGAAGATCATCGCCTATGCGGTGGAGGAGGCGGCGCTGGCGCGGGCCGAGGCGCTGGCGCGGGCCGCGATCCGCATCCTGCCCGTGGTGCGCAAGAGCGCGGGGCTGCTCTGCACCGAGGTGCCGGGGCAGGAGGCGAAGCTGACCGCCAAGGGCCGCCGCTCGGTCGAAAAGCGGCTGTCGGCGCTGGGGATGGAGCTTCTGGCCTGCGAGGTGACGCCACACGAGGCCGGCGCCATGGCCGACGCCCTCCGGCGCCTGCCGGGCGAGATGCTTCTGATCCTGACGGGCTCGGCGACCTCCGACCTGCACGACACCGCGCCCGAGGCGCTGCGGCTGGCGGGCGGGCGGGTGGCCCGGTTCGGGATGCCGGTCGATCCGGGAAACCTGCTGTTTCACGGCAGCCTCGGCGCGCGCCCGGTGATCGGCCTGCCGGGGTGCGCCCGGTCTCCGGCGCTGAACGGTGCGGATTGGGTGCTGGAACGGCTTGCCTGCGGGCTCGAGGTCGATGACGAGGCCATCGCCGCGATGGGCGTGGGCGGGCTTCTGAAGGAGATCCCGCTGCGCCCGCAACCGCGCGAACGGCGGGAGCGGACCTGAAAAAGGGGGCCGATGGCCCCCCTGTTCCGCCGTGCGAGGCGCCCTTACTTCGGGGCGATCATCATCACCATCTGGCGGCCTTCGAGCTTCGGCATGGCCTCGACCTTGCCGGCCTCGGCCTCCGACACCTGCGCGGCGACCCGGTTCAGAAGCTCGAGCCCGAGTTCCTGGTGGGCCATCTCGCGGCCGCGGAAGCGCAGGGTGACCTTCACCTTGTCGCCCTCGCCGAGGAACTTCAGCACCGAGCGCATCTTCACGTCGAAATCGTGGGTATCGGTCCCGGGGCGGAACTTGATCTCCTTGATCTCGATGATGTGCTGCTTCTTGCGGGCCTCGGCCTCGCGTTTCTGCTGCTCGTACTTGAACTTGCCGAAGTCCATGATCTTGCAGACCGGCGGTTCCGCGTTCGGCGAGATCTCGACGAGATCAAGCCCCGCCTCTTCGGCCATCGACATGGCGCGCGAGGGGGTGACGATCCCGATGTTCTCGCCATTGGCGCCGATCAGACGGATCTCGGGGCAGCGGATGCGCTCGTTGACACGGGGGCCCGTTTCGCGTTGCGGCGGGGCGTTGTGGGGTCTGCGGGCTATGGTGGCGTTCCTTGTGCGGTTAACAAATGTGCGGCGCAAAATAGTGTCCCTACCGCTCCCTTTCAACCGGATTCGGGGCTTTTCGCGGTGTCTTGTGGGGGAACGGCCTGCGGCATCGCGACGTTGCCACGGTGGCAGAGGTGCCGCAGCGTGAAGGACAGGGAATGAACAGGATTGCGATCATCGTCGGGCTCGTGCTGCTCGCGGCGGCGGGCGTCGGCTGGTACCAGTATGGCTACCTGCCGCAGCAGGAGGCGGCCGAGACGGCCCGGTCCGCCGAGGATGAGGCGACCCGGGCGGCCGAAGAGGCCCGTCTTGCCGCCGAGGCGGCGCGCGAGGAGGCCGCCGAAGCCGCCCGCGCCGACGAGAATGCCGCCGCCGAAGCGGCCGCCGCCGCTGCCGCCGCGGCCGATGCGGCGACCGAGGCCGCTTCGGATGCCGCTGCCGCCGCCGCCGCCGCGACCGAAGAGGCGGCGCGCACGGCCGGAGAGGCGGCCTCTTCCGCGGCCGATGCGGCGGTCGAGGCCGCGCGTCAGGCCGCCGCCGCCGCGACGCTTGCCGCGCGCAACGCGGCCGACGCGGCGGGTGAGCTGCTTCCCGAAGACCTGCTGCGGGTCGAGACCTATGACCGCGCCCGTGTCGATGCCATGATCGACTCCTCGGATCTGGACCCGGCGACCAAGGAGCGGCTGAAGAACACGATCGAGGCGGCCGAGGCGACCCCCGAACTGCTTGGATCGGCGCTTGAAACGGTGCGGACATCGCTGGGGGTGGGGGCGCCCGCGGCCGACGCGCAGTAAGGGGCGAACCCGGCCGCGTCCTTCACGAAGCGCGACATGCAGTAACGCCGCGCGGGGGCCGCGCGGCGTTCCGACAGCGGTTGCCGTGGTCAGATCCCGTCGCCCACGAAGGCCTTCTCGACCACATATTCCAGCGGCTCGGAGTTGGCGCCCTCGCGCAGGCCAAAGCCCTCGAGCACGGTCTTGACGTCGAGGTTGAACTGGAGCGAGCCGCAGACCATCGCGCGGTCCTCGTCCATGTTCATCTGCGGGATGCCGAGGTCGGCGAACACCTTGCCCGAGGTCAGGTTGTCGGTGATCCGGCCCATCCGGTCCGACGTCTCGCGCGTGGTGGTGGGATAGTAGAGCAGCTTGTCGCCCACCATCTCGCCGATCAGCGGATCGTCCTTCAGGCTCTCGACCAATTGCCGGCCGTATTCCAGCTCGGACTTCTCGCGGCAGGTGTGCATCATGATCACCTGCTCATACCGCTCGTAGGTCTCGGGATCGCGCATCAGCGAGGCGAAGGGCGCGAGGCCGGTCCCGGTCGCCAGGAACCAGATCCGCTTGCCGGGAAGAAGCGCGTCCAGCACGAGCGTGCCCACCGGCTTCGGGCGCAGGATGATCTGGTCGCCCGGCTGGATGTGCTGGAGGCGCGAGGTCAGCGGCCCGTCCGGCACCTTGATCGAGTAGAACTCCAGCTCTTCGTCCCAGTTGGGCGAGGCGATGGAATAGGCGCGCATGATCGGCTTGCCGCGCTCGTCGAGCAGCCCGATCATCACGAACTCTCCCGAGCGGAAGCGCAGCGACTGCGGGCGCGTCACGCGGAACGAAAAGAGGCGGTCCGTCCAATGCTGCACCGTGGTCACGGTCTGCGCATCGGGCAGGGTCTTCACAATGGCGGCATTCTGGTTCATGGCTCGGTCCCCTTGGTCCGCTCTTTCAGTAAATCTTCGCACCCTGCGAAGAAAGGCCGGAATCAGCCTTTAAGCTGCGACTGATAGTCATGGTTTTGCCAGTTGGCGCGGAAGAGCCACTGATCCTCGGGCTGGCGGGCGGCAAGATCGTCCGGGATTTCCACCTCGTCGAAGCCGGAACGGCGGGCCATGGCATATTGATCCGCGATCAGCGGCCCGAAGGCGCGCAGTCGCCCGCGGTAGCCCATCCGGCGCAGCCGCCTGGCCAGCGTGAAGCCGCGCCCGTCGCTGAAGGACGGAAAGACGATGCGGATGAGGCCGAGCCGCTCGAGCCGGTTGCCCAGCCGCGCCGGATCGTCGGTGTTGGCCAGATCCACCGCCTCGGCCCCGTCGGCCAGCGCCTCGAGCGGGGCGATCTCGCCCGGCCAGTCGTCCGCCACGAAACCCTTGTCGGTGACGATGACGCTCATGCCGCGTCCTCCTTGTTCACGGGCCCGCGCACCGCACGGCCGTCGATGAAATGGATGCCGCACTCGGTCTTGGCGCTGCCGCGCCAGCGGCCCGCGCGCGGGTCCTCGCCCTCGGCCACCGGCGAGGTGCAGGGCTCGCAGCCGATGGACGGGTAGCCCTTCGCCACCAGCGGGTGCCGGGGGAGGTTGTTGTTGGCGATGTAATCCTCGAGATCCTCGCGCCCCCAGTGGGCCAGCGGATTGACCTTGATGCGCCGGTCGTCCTCGGCCTCGAAGAAGTCCACCGCCGCGCGCGTGCCGCTCTGGTAGCGTTTGCGCCCCGTGATCCAGCCGTCGAAATGCCGGAGCGCCCGCTCGAGCGGCTCGACCTTGCGGACCGCACAGCAGGCGTCGGTGTTGTACTGGTTCAGCGTGCCGTCCGGGTCCTCGAACGAGATCCGCGGCTGGGTGGCGCGGATCGTGCGGATGTCGCACAGATGCAGCGTGTCAGCCAGCTGGCGCTGATAATCGAGCGTCTCCTGAAAGAGCATCCGCGTGTCGATGAAGATCACCGGCGTCTCGGGCGCGATGACCGAGACCAGATGCAGCAGCACGACCGACTCGGCCCCGAAGGACGAGACGAGCGCCACCCGGCCCAGATCCGCATCCTTCAGCGCATGTTCGAGCACCGCGGTCGCGCCGTGGTGCCTGTAGCGGGCATTCAGCGCCGCCACACGCTCGGCGACGGTGCCGTGGGGAACCTCACGCAGCATCCTTTGTGCCTTCCGCGTCATAGAGGGCCGCCTTGAAGGGCGCATGCCCCAGACGGCGCACGGTTTCGAGAAAGGTCTCGGACGGCCCGCTGCGCACCCGCAGATAGGCCCGCACGATCCGCTCGATCGCGGGCACGATCTCGTTGTAGGCAAAGCCCGGGCCCGTCTTGTCGCCGATCGCGGCCGTTTCGGTGCCGTCCCCGCCCAGCGTGATCTGGTAGTTCTCGACCCCCGCCCGGTCGAGGCCGAGGATGCCGATATGGCCGACATGGTGATGGCCGCAGGCGTTGATGCAGCCCGAGATCTTGATCTTCAGCGGTCCGATCTCATGCTCGAGGTTCAGCTCGTCAAAGCGGCTCGCGATCTCCTGCGCCACCGGGATCGAGCGGGCCGTGGCCAGCGCGCAGTAATCCATGCCGGGGCAGGCGATGATGTCCGAGATCAGCCCCACGTTGGCGGTGGCCAGCCCCGCCTGCGCCAGCGCCGCATGGACCGCCGGCAGATCCGACTTGTGGACATGCGGGAGGATCACGTTCTGCTCGTGGCTGATGCGCAGCTCGTCATGGCCGTAGCGTTCGGCGAGGTCAGCCATCACCCGCATCTGCTCGGCCGTGGCGTCGCCCGGAGTGGCGCCATGCGCCTTCAGGCTGATCGTGACGATGGCGTAGTCCGCGTGCCGGTGCCGGGCGAGGTTGGTGTCGGCCCAGGACCGGAAAACCGGATCGGCCCTGTAGAAGTCGTCGTAGGCGTCGGTCGGCGCGTTGCGGAACGCCGGCGGGGCGAAGGCCTTCTCGATCTCGGCCAGAAGCGCCTGGTCGTTGCCCCCGAACTCGGCGCGGGTCTCGAGGAACCTCTCCTCGATCATCCGGGTGATCTTCTCGACGCCCGTCTCATGCACGGTGATCTTGATCCGCGCCTTGAACTTGTTGTCGCGTCGGCCAAGCTCGTTGTAGACGCCGAGGACCGCCTCGACGTAGGGCAGCAGGTCCGCCTTCGGCAGGAACTCCCGCACGGTATGGCCGATCATCGGCGTCCGGCCGAGGCCGCCGCCCACGATCACCTCGAAGCCCGGCTCTCCGGCCGCGTTGCGCACCATGCGCAGGCCGATGTCATGCGCGCGCGTCACCGCCCGGTCGCTGGGCGAGCCGGTGATGGCGATCTTGAACTTGCGCGGCAGGAACTGGAACTCGGGATGGTCGGTGGACCATTGCCGGAGCAACTCCGCCACCGGGCGCGGATCCTCGATCTCGTCGGCGGCGGCGCCGGCGAAATGGTCGGCCGTCACGTTCCTCACGCAGTTGCCCGAGGTCTGGATCGCATGCATCTCCACATCGGCCAGCGCCGACAGGATGTCGGGCACGTCCGACAGCTTTGGCCAGTTGAACTGGATGTTCTGGCGCGTGGTGAAATGGCCATAGCCCTTGTCCCACCGCTCGGCGATCATCGCCAGCTGGCGCATCTTGCGGCTGTCGAGCGTGCCATAGGGTATCGCCACCCGCAGCATGTAGGCGTGAAGCTGCAGGTAAAGCCCGTTCATCAGGCGCAGCGGCTTGAACTCGTCTTCGGTCAACGAGCCGTCGATGCGGCGGCGGACCTGTTCGCTGAACTGCGCGACACGGGTGCGGACGAAAGCCTCGTCGAAGTCATTGTAGCTGTACATGATCGCTTCCCTCCGGCGTCAGCGCGCCGCCAGTTCCTGCTTGCCGTGGCGGTAGTTCGAGGGGCCGCGCGTGCGGAACACCTCGCGGAAATGGACGGGCTCGGGACCCGATGCGCCCGGCCGGGCATCGGCGAGATAGGCGCCCACCACCTCGGACTTGCGCGCCGCGGCGTGCAGCAGCCGAAGCTGGCCGTGGGCCTCGTCCTCGATCAGCTCCGCCTCGTGGTGATGGCGGGTCCAGCGGTCATCGGCCGTCAGATAGACGACATCGCCCTCGAGCAGCGCGTTGGCGGTCACGACCTTCGGAATGAACGGACGGCTCATGCGGTGGCTTCCTTCAGTTGGGGCAGCACCGCCGCGGCGCGGCGAGGCGCGAGCCCGTAGAGCACGATAGCCGGGCCGGTCAAACCGGCAACGGCCTCGGCAAGGGTGGCAAGGGTGCCGGCAACGATCCGCTCGTCGGCGCGGCTGACATTCTCGATCACGGTGACGGGGGTTTCGGGGCTCGCGCCATGCATCATGAGCCGGCCCTGGATGAACCGGGCGGACTTCTTGCCCATGTAGATCGCGGCGACCTCGCCGGCGCGGGCAAGTCCCCGCCAGTCCTGCTCGGCAAAACCCGCCATGTCATGTCCCGTCACGATGCGGAGCGCGGCGTTGCGCCCGCGCTTCGTGAGCCCCTGGCCGATGGTCGCGGCGGCGGCGGCGGCCGTGGTCAGCCCCGGCACGATGCGCCAGGGGATGCCCGCCTCGTCCAGCGCCTCGATCTCCTCGTCGAGCCGGCCGAAGATGCCGCTGTCGCCCGACTTCAGCCGGACGACGCGACGGCCAGCCCCGGCATGGTCCACGATCAGGGCGTTGATCTCGCCCTGCGGGGTGGAGGGGCCAAAGCCTTCCTTGCCGGCCTCGATCCGAAGCGCCTGTGGCGGGATCAGCTCGAGGATCTCGGGGCCTACCAGCCGGTCATGGATCACCACCTCGGCCTGCGTCAGCGCCCGGCAGGCGCCCATGGTCAGATGATCGACCGAGCCGGGGCCGGCGCCGACGAAGATGACCTGTCCGGGGGCGGTGGGGGCGTGCAGCATCCTTGCCATCCATTGCTGGGAGTTCGCCCTGCAATCTAGGACAGTTTCCCCGTGTGGCGCCATATCCCCTTGCAGATAAGGAAGATTGTTCCCTATGGTGCGCGGGATGGAACGGGGTTCCGCGGAAAGGGGAGTTGCGCGGATGGCAGTCCGGCTGGACGAGATGGACAGGAAAATCCTTGCCGAGCTGCAGGCGGACGCCAGCCAGTCGCTCGACGAGATCGCGCGCAAGGTGGGCTCATCCAAGACACCCGTGTGGAATCGGATCCGGCGGATGCGCGAGGCGGGCGTCATCCTCAGGCAGACCGCCCTGCTCGATGCCGAGGCGCTGGGGCTCGAAGCCTGCTTCTTCGTGCTGATCCGCACCTCCGAGCACGAGGCCGAATGGCAGCGCAAGTTCCTCAAGGCGCTGCGCGAACGGCCCGAAGTGCTCGAGGCGCACAGGCTGGCTGGGGACATCGACTATATCCTCAAGGTCCGCGTGGCCAATGCGCGGGCCTACGACACCTTCTACCAGGCGCTCATATCCGAGGTGCGTATCTACAATGTGACGGCGCTCCTCTCGATGGAGGAGATCAAGGCCACCACCGTCCTTCCCGTCTGACCCGGCCGCCGCCGCCGCCGACAGCGCCCCCCTCCTCCTGTCCCACTTTCACTCTTGCGGAAATATCCCGCGGGGGTGCGGGGGCGCGAAGCCCCCGTCGCCGGCCGGCTCAGGGCGCCACGATCAGCCGCTCGAGCCCGCGGAAATGCCAGCTGTCCGACCAGCGCGGCGGCTTGACGAGGCGCAGGCCAGGCAGACGGGTGAAGAGCACGGGCAAGGCCGTGGCCAGTTCGAGCCGCGCAAGCGCCGCGCCCAGGCAGAAGTGCAGGCCGGCTCCGAAGGCCAGATGGGGCTTCTCGGGCCGGTTCCAGAGGAAGCGGTCGGGTCGCTCCCAGGGGCCGGGATCGCGGTTGGCGGCCGCCAGGAGCAGCGCCACCTCCTCGCCTTCGGCAAAGGTCCGGCCCATGATCTCGACCGGCGCGTAGGCCATGCGCCGGAAGAGATGCAGGGGCGGATCGAACCGGAGCAACTCCTCGACGGTGGCCGCGACACGGGCCGGCGCGAGCGCCTCGGGCGGCGTCCGATGCTGCAGGAGCGTCGCCACCGCGTTGCCGATCGCATGGACCGCCGCCTCGTGGCCTGCGTTCAGGATCAGGATGCAGGTCGAGACGATTTCGTCGGTCGAGAGTTGTTGTCCCTCGGCTTCGGCCGCGATCAGGTGGGTCAGCAGGTCGTCGGCGGGCCGATCGCGGCGATCCGCGATGTGAAGCCTCAGGAAGTCCGAAAAGGCGGCGGCGGCCTCTGCGGCGCGCTCTTCCGTCTGCCGGTTCCGCCCGGCCTGATACATGGCGACCATCGCCGAGGACCAGCGCAGGAGCTCGGGGGCGAGCGCCTCGGGGATACCGATCAGCCGCGCGATGAGGGTGATGGGCAGGCGCTGGCTGAAGGCCGGCAGCAGGTCGAACGGCCCGTCCGGCATCTCGTCGATGAGCCCGTTTGCCAGCCGGGCGATCTGGGGCTGCATCGAGCCGAGCCTTCGCGTGGTGAAGGCGCGGAGCACGAGGTTGCGCAGCCGCGTGTGGCGTGGCGGCTCGAGCTCCAGCATCGAATGCTCGGCCACGGCCGCGAAGGGGGCCAGATGCTCGGGCACGGGGGCGCGTCGCTCCGGCGGCACCTCGCGCCCGAATCGCCGGTCGCGCAGGATCGCGTTGGCCGCGGCGTGCGAGGTGGTGCAGACGACATCAAGCTCTTCCCACCGGAAGAACGGTCCGGCCGCGCGCGCCTGCCGGTAGAAGCGGTAGGGATCGCGGAGGAAGCGTCGGTCGTGGGGCGATTGGCTCAGGGTCTTCATCGGCCGGGCGAGGGTTCCGCACTGTCGGCGGAGCCTGGCCACCGACCGGGCTCCGCTCGGAAAGGATGACCGACGGGCCGCTGGCTGTCCAGTTCGCCGGCGGGTGGTCGGTCCCGGCCGGCGGTGTTGTATCCCGGGGGGGGAGGCGCGGTGGGTGGCTCAAGAGGGCCAGCCGCCGGGGCGCTGCCCCGGACCCCGGGATATTTGAGCGAGAATGAAAGGGCGCCGGATGCGCGCTTGCCTCCTGCGCATTGCGGGAGGGGCGCGCCCGGACGTCAGGCGGCCGAGAGGGCGGCGACGATGCCGCTGAAATCCGCGGCCTTGAGGCTCGCGCCGCCGACGAGCGCCCCGTCCACGTTCGGCACCGCGAAGATCTCGGCCGCGTTCGAGGGTTTCACCGAGCCGCCGTAGAGCAGGCGGAAGCCGGCCGCATCCGCAAAACGCTCGGCCAGGCGGGCACGCAGGAAGCCATGCACTTCGGCGATCTCGGCGGTGGTTGGGGTGCGCCCGGTGCCGATCGCCCAGACCGGCTCGTAGGCGATCACCGTCTGGAGGGCCGTGGCGCCGTCGGGCACCGAGCCTGCGAGTTGCGCCCCGATCACGTCGAGCGTCTGGCCCGCGTCGCGCTGCGCCTCGGTCTCGCCGACGCAGATGATCGCCACGAGCCCCGCGGCATGGGCCGCCTCGGCCTTGAGCCTGACGAGCGAGTCGCTCTCGCCGTGATCGGCCCGGCGCTCCGAATGGCCGAGAATCACATGGCTGGCCCCGGCATCGGCCAGCATGGCGGCGGAAATGTCGCCGGTATGGGCGCCCGAGACCTTGGGGTGGCAGTCCTGACCGCCCACCATCAGGTCCGACGTTGCGCGCGCCGCCATGCGCGACAGCAGCGTCGCGGGCGTGCAGATCAGCATCTCGCAGTGCGGCGCCGGATGGGCGGCCATCAGGGCATCGATCTCTGCGAGATCGGCCTCGGTTCCGTTCATCTTCCAGTTCCCCGCTGCAAGCTTGCGCATGTCCGTCCCCTTGTGCGTTTCCGTTGAGGACTTGTTATGCCAAGCAGGCCGGCGGGAAAAGCCTTGCCTCAGGCTTCGGCGTCGCGGAACTTGATCGATTCGCCGCAGCCGCAGGCATCCACCACGTTCGGATTGCGGAACTTGAAGCCGGATTCGATGAGCCCCGTCTCGTAGTCGATCTCGGTTCCGAACAGGAACATCTGCGCCATCGGGGCGATCATGACCCGTGCGCCCTCCTGCTCGACCGTCTCGTCCATCGGGTTGATGTCCGTGACGTAATCCATCGTATATTCCATGCCCGCGCAGCCGCCCTTCTTCACGCCGATGCGCAGCCCCTTGGAGCCCTGCTTCTGCATCAGCCGCGCGATCTGGCGGGCGGCGGCGGGGGTGAGGGTGACGGCCTGCTTGCCGGGGATGGAGAACATCGGAAGAACCTCTCGCTTGTCGGGCGGATATGGGAGGAGGAAGGGCAGGTCTCAAGTCCCGGAGACGGGCTGCCGGCGCGTCCCGTGCCGGCCGGAGAGCCGCATCCTGCCCGGACGCCCTTACATGAAGCCGAGTTCGAGGCGCGCCTCGTCGGACATCATGTCCATGCCCCAGGGCGGATCGAAGGTCATGCCGACGGCGACGGATTTCACCCCCGCGACCGGCTCGACCGCATCCTGCAGCCAGCCCGGCATCTCGCCCGCCACCGGGCAGCCCGGTGCGGTGAGCGTCATGATGATCTCGACATCGTTTTCGGGCGAGATGTCGATCGTGTAGATCAGGCCGAGGTCGAAGATGTTCACCGGGATCTCGGGGTCGTAAACCGTGCGGCAGGCCTCGACGATGGTCTCGTAGAGCGGGTGGTCGGTCGTCGACGGCTTGATGAGGGGGGCGCCCTCGATCATGTCCTGTTGCTGGTTCATGGGAGCCTCGCGCGTTTCTGACAGTTTATATAAGGAAAGAAGGCCGCGAGGTCCAGTGGCGACGAGCCCGGCGGCGACAGGGAGGTCCGCCCACGTCTGGCGCGTTTGCGGAAAATCCGCGACAAGGCGGACTTGCGGGGCGAACGTCCCGCGCTCCATAGTCGCGAGCCTGATCCGATGGGTATTTCTCGTTGAGCTTTCGCTTCGTCCACACGGCCGATCTGCATCTCGATGCGCCGCTGAAGGCCATCGCCTTCCGAGACGCCGCCCTTGCCCGCGAGGTCGCCGGCGCGTCCCGCGCGGCCTTTTCGCGCATCGTCGATCTGTGCATCGGTGAGGGCGCGGCCTTCCTGCTGATCGCGGGCGACCTGTGGGACGGGGACTACAGCTCCACCAAGACGCCACGCTTCCTCAAGCAGGAGCTCCTGAGGCTGCATCGCGCGGGCATCCGCTGTTACATCATCCGGGGCAACCATGACGCGATGGCCCGCCAGACCGGAGAGCTGGAGGCCCCCGACAACACGCTCGTGTTCGGTGGGCGCCCCTCGACGCAGGAGCTGGAGATCGACGGCGACCGGATCGCCATCCACGGCCTCAGTTTCCGCGAGGTCCACGCCGCCGAGAGCCTGCTTCCGCGCTATCCTCCGCCGAAACAGGGCGCCTTCAACATCGGCATGCTGCACACCAGCCTGAACGGCAGCCCCGGCCACGATCCCTACGCGCCCTGCAGCCTCGCCGAGCTGGAGGCGCATGGTTACGACTACTGGGCCCTCGGCCATATCCACCGCCGCTCCGAGCATGTGGGACGGGCGACCATCGTCATGCCCGGCATCCCGCAGGGCCGCGACATCGGCGAGGCCGGGCCGATGTCCGTCACGCTGGTCACCGTGGCCGATGACGGAAGGGTGACGACAGAGCCGCGGCAGGTCGCGCCTCTCCGGTTCGACCGGATGGCGATCGACTGCGGCACGGTCGAGGACTGGCCGGAGCTGCTGACGCACCTCGAGGCCGAGATCCACCGCATCGGCCGCGCCCCGCGCTTCGAGGATCACCTCGTCCTGCGGCCGGTCCTGCAGGGCGTCTCGCCGCTTGCCTGGAGGGTGCGGCGCGATCTCGACCGGCTGACCGAGGAGGCGCGGGCCTTTGCGGCCGATGCCGGTGTCTGGATCGACAAGCTCGAATGCCAGCTTGCCGACGGGCAGGCGACCGCGATCGAGGCGCAGCTGCCCGCGGATCTGGTGCGGATGGTGCGGCACGACCTTCCGGCCGATCCGGGCCTTGCCGCGGCCCTTGCCTCGGCCGCGCAGGATCTGGCGCGCGATCTTCCGCCCGAGTTGCGCGACATGCTGGGCGCGGATGAGGCAGAGCTTGCCGCGCTCTGCCAGCGCCTGCTGGCCGAGGGCTCGCCGGCCATTCTTGCCCGCCTCGCCAGCGACCGGGCCGCGTGATGCGTCTCGACCGTCTCGACCTGACCCGCTACGGCCGGTTCACCGACAAGCGTCTGGACTTCGCCGCCCCCGCGCCCGGCGGGCCGGACCTGCATGTGGTCTTCGGACCGAACGAGGCGGGAAAGTCCACGCTCTTCTCGGCCTGGCTCGACCTGCTGTTCGGCATCCCGCTCCGCAGCCGCTACGACTTCCTCCACCGCGGCCCGACCATGCAGATCGGGGCGCAGCTCAGCCATGCGGGGGGGCGGCTCGATCTCAGGCGGCTCAAGCGCAACAACGCGAGCCTGCTCGACGGCCATGACGCCGTGCTGCCCGAGACCGTGGTGCAATCGCTGCTCGGCGGCCTCTCGCGCGAGGGCTATTCGGCCATGTTCTCGCTGGATGATGACACGCTCGAGAAGGGCGGCGACAGCATCCTCGCCAACCGGGGCGATCTGGGCGAGATGCTCTTCTCGGCCAGCGCCGGCCTTTCCGACCTCGCGCCCCGGCTCGAGAGCGTGCGGGCCGAGCTTGACGGGTTCCACCGCACCGGCAAGCGGAGCGGCTGGCTCTGCGACGCCCGGCGGCAGCTGGCGGATCTCGACGCGCGCCGGCGCAAGACCGAGGTGACGGCGGGGGCGTTGCAGAGACTCACGCGCGAGGCGGCGGCGGCCGAGGCGGCCTGGCGCGAGGCGCGGGCCCGCGAGGATGCCCTTCAGGTCGAGTTGCTGCATCTGCAGGACCTTGCCGCCGCCGTCCCGCTGCGCAGCCAGCGCGCAGGGCTCGCGCTGCGGCTTGCGCCGATCCGTCATCTTCCCGATGCCGATCCGGCGCTGCGGGAGCGGGTCGAGGCCATCGAACGCGACCGCCTGACGCTGGAGGCCCGGATCTCGGATCGGGGGCTGCGGCTTGAGGCGCTCGACGCACGGGTGGCCGCGTTGGCCACCGATCCGGCGGTGCTCGGGCAGTCCGAGGCCATCGACGCGGCCGAGGCGCTGCGGCCCGAGCATGAGGCGGCGCTCAAGGATCTGCCGCGCCGCCGGCAGGAGGCCGATGAGGCGCTTGCGCGGCTCAAGGCGCTGCAGTTCGAGCTGGGCCGCCCCGAAGGTGCCGCGGGCGATCTCGTGCTGCCCGCCGCGACGCTGGGACGGATGCGGGCGCTGCTGGCCGAACGGTCCGGGCTTGCCGCCGCCGCCAGCGCCGCCGCCGCCGAGCGGCGCAAGGCGGCCGACCATCTGGCGCGCGAGCGCGACCGGCTGGGCGATCCCAGCCCGGACGAGGATGAGGCGATGCTGTCGCCGCTTCTCGCCCGCCTGCGCGCGCAGGACCCCGCCGACGTCCGCCTGCGCGCGCTGCGCGACCGCGATCAGGCGCGGGAGCGGCTCGGGGCTGCGATGGCACGGCTGGCTCCGTGGAGCGGCGACGGCGAGAACCTTGCGGCGCTCGCCGTCCCTTCGCCCGCGCAGATCGCCGGGTGGGAGACCGGTCTGGAGGCCGCCCGTCAGGAAGCGGCCGATGCCGCCCGAGAGGCCGAGGCCGTCGGCGCGGATCTGGACCGTGTCCGGTCTGACCGGGTGCGGCGCGTGTCGGCCGGGACGGCCGTCGGCGCCACGCTGGCGGATGCGGCCGCCGCGCGAAGCCGGCGCGAGTCGCTCTGGGCCGCCCATCTCGTGGCGCTCGACGCGGACAGCGCGCAGCGATTCGAGCAGGCGATGCGCGAGGACGACCGCCTCTCGTCCCTGCTGGCCGAGGCCATGGCCGAAGCCCGGCGCGAGGCGCTCGATCAGGCCGATGAGGACCGGCTTTCGGAAAGATTTTCCGCGGCCCGGACCCGGCAGCACAGCGCGGCCGCGGCGTCGGCCGACATTCAGGGTGCGGTCGCGGAGACATGCGCCCGGCTGGCCCTTGGACACACGTCCCTTGCGGATCTGAAGGCGTGGCTCGAGCTGCGGCAGGTGGCGCTCGAGGCGCTCGCCGCCTGCCGCGAGGCCGAGGCCGGCCTCCGCCGCGCCGATGAGGCCGTGGCCACGGCCGCGCAGGCGCTTGCCGCGGCGCTCGGCCAGTCGGAGGGCACCTATGAGCCGCTTCTGGCCCTTGCGGCCGCGCGCAACGAGGCGGCCGAGCGGCGGCGCGAGGCCCGGCGGCATCTCGCCGCGCTGCTCTCCGACCTGCGCGAGCGGGAGCAGGCGGACCAGGAGGCCGCTGAGGGCCTCGCCCGCTGGCAGCGGGAGTGGGTGGACGCAAGCCGCGGCACCATCCTCGCCGACAATCCCGACACGTCGCCCGAGCTGGGCCGGATGCTCGACCTGCTCGACGAGCTGGGGGCGACCGGCCGCACCCTTGCCGGGCTCGAGGACCGGATCTCCAAGATGGAGGCGAACCGGGACCGCTTCCGCCGGGCGCGGGCCGAGGTGCTGGCGGGCCTCGATCTGGACGAGGCGACGGCATGGCCCGAGGTGCTGGCGCGGCTGCGCCGGGCGCAGGACGCGCTCCGCGACCGGCACCAGCTGGCCACGCAGATAGCGGACGAGCGGCGCCAGGATGCCGAGGATCGTCGCGCCCTTGCGGCCCGGCAGCAGGAGGCCGCGGCGCTGGGCGCCTCGCTGGGCTGGGAGGAGGGCAGCCTTTCGGACCATGTCGCGGCCTGCCTCGAGGCCACGACCCTGCGCCGGGAATTGGCCGCGCTGGATGCGGCTCTTGCGGGACGGCCCTGTCCGGCCGAGGGGGACGATCCCGACACCCTCCGCCAGCGGATCGAGACGCTGAAGGCGGATCAGCAGCTTCTACGGGCCCGGACCGAGACCTGTCTGGCCGCCCATCTCGAGGCGGCGCGCCAGATCGAGGCGGTGGGGGGCGATGACGCCCTTGCCCGTCTGGCGTTCGAGCGGGAGAACCTGCTGCTCGAGATCCGCGACCGGGCGCGGGAGCATCTGGCCGCCCGCTTCGGGCTGATCGCGGTCGAGGCCGGGCTCCGCCGCTACCGGGACCAGCATCGCAGCGCCATGCTCGCCCGCGCCGCCGCCGCCTTCCGCCTGCTGAGCCGGGGCGCCTATTCGGGCCTCGCCGCCCAGCCGGACGGCGCGCAGGAGGTGCTGGTCGCCCTGTGCGCGGACGGTGGCACCAAGCTTGCGACGGATCTTTCCAAGGGCACGCGGTTCCAGCTCTATCTGGCGCTGCGGATCGCGGGCTACCACGAGCTTGCGCAAAGCCGGCCGGCCGTGCCCTTCATCGCCGACGACATCATGGAGACCTTCGACGACGACCGCTCGGCCGCGGCCTTCTCGCTGCTGGCCGAGATGTCGCAAGTGGGGCAGGTCATCTACCTCACCCACCACCGCCACCTGTGCGAGATCGCCCGCGACGCCTGCCCCGGCGCCAACATCATCGATCTGCAGCAGGCGTGACGCCCCGTCCTTGCGGCGGCCCCGGCGCAGGTCGAGGAGTTTCCCTCAGGCGTTGAACAGGAAGTGCAGCACGTCGCCGTCCTGCACCTCGTAGGTCTTGCCCTCGATGCGGAACTTGCCGGCCTCCTTGGCGCCCGCCTCGCCCTGGCCTGCGACATAATCCTCGTAGGCCACGGTCTCGGCGCGGATGAAGCCCTTCTCGAAGTCGCCGTGGATCACGCCGGCGGCCTGCGGAGCGAGCATCCCCTTGGTGATCGTCCAGGCGCGCGCCTCCTTGGGCCCGACGGTGAAGTAGGTCTGCAGCCCCAGAAGCTGGTAGCCCGCACGGATCAGCCGGTCGAGCCCGGCTTCCTCGAGACCCATCTCCTCGAGGAACATCGCGGCCTCCTCGGCGGGAAGCTGGGCGATCTCCTCTTCGATGCGGGCCGAGATCACCACGGTGGCCGCGCCCTGCGCCTTGGCCATTTCGGCCACCCGCGCCGACTGGGAATTGCCCTGGGCCGCCGAGGATTCCTCGACGTTGCAGACATAGAGGACGGGCTTGGCGGTCAGCAGTTGCAGCATCCGCCAGGCGCGCTGGTCGTCGGCCGAGACGGTCACCGTCCGGGCCGGCTTGCCCGCCTCGAGCGCCGCCAGCGCCGCGCGCAGCAGGCGATCATGGTCGGCGGCCTCCTTGTCGCCGCCCTTGAGCTTGCGCGAGAGGTTCGCCAACCGCCGCTCGATCGAATCCATGTCGGCGAGCATCAGCTCGGTCTCGATCGTCTCGGCATCGGCCACGGGGTCGATGCGTCCCTCGACGTGGGTGATGTCGCCGTCCTCGAAGCAGCGCAGCACATGGGCGATGGCGTCGCATTCGCGGATGTTGGCGAGGAACTGGTTGCCGAGGCCCTCGCCCTTTGAGGCGCCGCGGACGAGACCCGCGATATCGACGAAGGTCATCCGCGTCGGGATGATCTGCCTGGAGCCTGCGATCCCTGCCAAGGTCTCAAGCCGCGCGTCGGGAACGGCGACCTCGCCCACGTTGGGCTCGATGGTGCAGAAGGGAAAGTTGGCCGCCTGCGCGGCGGCGGTGCGGGTGAGGGCGTTGAAGAGCGTGGATTTGCCCACGTTCGGCAAGCCGACGATCCCCATGCGGAAGCCCATGATCCACTCCTTGAAAGCTTTGCCGCTTCATAGGCAAGCGCCCCACCCAAGGCAAGCGGGGCGGCGGAGGGCAGGGAGCGCCGCCCGGCCGCGGCCGCGACGCCGCGAGCGGGGGGCGGCCGCGACCGCGCGGGTGGATATGGCACCGGCCGGCGCCGGCCGGACGGTCCGCGCCCTTACGCCCATTGATTTTCCCGCGCCGGTGACGCAAACCGGCAGCCGACACGGGCGAGGGCAGGGCAATGACGCGGATCGATGACACCTTCCGGCGGCTTCGGGCCGAGGGGAAGAAGGCCTTCGTGGCCTATATCATGGCGGGCGATCCCGATCTCGAGACCTCGCTGGAGGTGATGAAGGGCCTGCCCGGCGCGGGCGTGGACATCATCGAGCTGGGCATGCCCTTCACCGATCCGATGGCGGACGGGCCGACGATTCAGACGGCGGGGCAGCGGGCGCTCGAGGGTGGGCAGACGCTGGCACGGACGCTCGGGATGGTGCGCGACTTCCGCAAGGACGATCCCTCGACCCCCATCGTCATGATGGGATACTACAATCCGATCCATGCGCGGGGCGTGGACCGCTTTCTGGCCGAAGCGCAGGAGGCCGGGATCGACGGGCTGATCGTGGTGGATCTGCCGCCCGAGGAGGATGCCGAGCTGTGTCTGCCCGCGCAGGCGGCAGGGCTGAACTTCATCCGGCTGGCCACTCCCACGACCGACGACCGCCGCCTGCCCAAGGTGCTGCAGAACACGTCGGGCTTCGTCTATTACGTCTCGATCACCGGGATCACCGGGGCGGCCGCCGCGCAGGCGGTGGATGTGGCGCCCGAGGTGGCGCGGCTGAAGGCGGCGACGGACCTGCCGGTGATCGTGGGATTCGGCATCACCTCGCCCGAGGCGGCGCGGGACATCGCGGGCGTGGCCGACGGCTGCGTGGTCGGCTCGGCGATCGTGAAGCTGGTGGCGGAGGGCCGTCCGGTCGCGGAGGTGCTGGACCGGGTGGCGGCGCTCGCGGCCGGCGCTCACGCCGCCTGACGGGGAAACGGCCGGGGGAGGTGCCGTCGCCGGGGGCATCGAACCCCCGCCGACGGCGTTGCCACGGAACGAGCGGACGCGGGGTCTCTGGCGGCCATCCGCGACCGCCGGCCCCTGCCGGGAGTTCGGCCCGCGGCGCGGGAGGTGCCCGTCGGCGCTGCATCATGCGTTGATCTGCTGCGGCATGGCCGGTAAGGAAACATGACCAGTTCCAGCCGGAGAGCATCATGCCCGTCATAACCTGCATCGAGGATCTGAAGCGGATGCACCGCCGGCGCACGCCGCGCATGTTCTTCGACTATTGCGAGTCGGGCAGCTACTCCGAGCAGACCTTCCGCGACAACTGCTCGGACTTCCAGCAGATCCGGCTCCGCCAGAAGGTCGCCGTGGACATGCTGGGCCGCTCGACCCGATCCACGATGATCGGGCAGGAGGTGGCGATGCCGGTCGCGCTGGCCCCGGTCGGGCTGACCGGGATGCAATGCGCCGATGGCGAGATCAAGGCGGCTCGCGCGGCCGAGGCCTTCGGCGTGCCCTACACGCTGTCCACCATGTCGATCTGTTCGGTCGAGGACGTGGCGGCGGCCACCACGAAACCCTTCTGGTTCCAGCTTTACGTCATGAAGGACGAGGAGTTCGTCGATTCGATGCTCGAGCGGGCGAAGAGGGCGGGCTGCTCGGCGCTGGTGCTGACGCTCGACCTGCAGATCCTCGGCCAGCGTCACAAGGATCTGAAGAACGGCCTCTCGGCTCCGCCGAAGATGACGCTGCCGGTGATGATGGATCTGGCGACGAAATGGGGCTGGGGCCTCGAGATGCTGAGGACCCCGCGGCGCACCTTCGGCAACATCGTGGGCCATGCCAAGGGGGTGGGCGACACGACGAGCCTCGCAAGCTGGACCGCCGAGCAGTTCGATCCGCAGCTCGACTGGGGCAAGATCGCGCGGCTGCGCGACAAGTGGGGCGGCAAGCTGATCCTGAAGGGCATCCTCGACGAGGAGGATGCGCGCCGCGCCGCGGATTTCGGGGCCGATGCGATCATCGTCTCGAACCACGGCGGGCGGCAGCTGGACGGGGCGTTGTCGTCGATCCGCATGCTGCCGCCGATCGTTCGTGCGGTGGGCGACCAGGTCGAGATCCACATGGACGGGGGCATCCGGTCGGGACAGGACGTGCTGAAGGCGCTCGCGATGGGGGCGAAGGGCACCTACATCGGCCGCTCCTACATCTATGGCCTTGGCGCCATGGGCGAGGCGGGCGTGCGCCGCGCGCTCGAGGTGATCTGGAAGGAGCTGGACATCTCGATGGCTCTGTGCGGCGAGAAGGACGTCAAGGCGCTGGGGCCGCACAACCTGCTGGTGCCGCAGGACTTCGAGGGCCGCTGGGCCTGAGCCCCGGCCGGACCGCCCGCGGGGTGCGCGGATTCCGCACGCGGGGCCTTTCCTTCCGGGCGAGGATCGTCTAAGGCGGCGCCTTGCGACCCCATGCACCCTTGGAGGATGGGGCGTTTCACATATGGAGAACCTCAATGGCTGGTGAAATCCCGGATTTTCAGGCTGAGGTACGGACGGGGACAGGCAAGGGGGCCGCTCGTCAAGCTCGTCGTGAGGGCTACGTACCCGGTATCGTTTACGGCGGCGGTCAGGAACCGCTGTCGATCAACGTCAAGTACAACGAGCTGCTGAACCGGCTGAAGAAGGGCCGCTTCCTGCAGACGCTGTTCAACCTCAAGGTCGAGGGCCAGGAAGACGTCCGCGTGATCTGCCGCGGCGTGCAGCGCGACGTGGTCAAGGACCTGCCGACGCATGTCGACTTCATGCGCCTGCGCCGCACGAGCCGGATCAACCTGTTCATCCACGTCACCTTCGAGAACCACGACCAGGCCCCGGGCCTGAAGCGTGGCGGCACCCTGACGGTGGTGCGCCCCGAGGTGGAACTGGAAGTGACCGCGGGCGACATCCCCGATCACATCACCGTGGACCTGACCGGCAAGCAGATCGGCGACGTCATCCACATCCAGGACATCGCGCTGCCGGAAGGCGCCGTTCCGACGATCAACCGGAACTTCGTGATCGCCAACATCTCGGCGCCGTCGGGCCTGCGCTCGTCGGACAACGAGGAAGAAGCCGCCGAGGCCTGAGCCTCGAGCGAGCGGATTGCGGGGGCGGGGGCAGGTTGCCTCCGCCCTTTGCGTTCCGTCCTATGGCCGTCGCGCGCGCGCCCCGAAGGGTTGCCGGATGGCCCCTGCGACCGTAAACAGGCCCGGTCCCGAAAGGAGCCTGCCCATGAAGCTGTTCGTCGGTCTCGGCAATCCCGGTGCGCGCTATGCGGGCAACCGGCACAACATCGGCTACATGGCGGTCGAGGCCATCGCCTCGGCTCATGGGTTCGGTCCGTGGCGCTCGCGCTTTCAGGGCGTGACCTCGGAGGGGCGGCTGGGCTCCGAGCAGGTGCTGCTTCTGAAACCCGAAACCTTCATGAACCTCTCGGGGCAGTCGGTGGGCGAGGCGATGCGCTTCTACAAGCTGTCCCCCGCCGATCTGACGGTCTTTCATGACGAGCTGGACCTTGCGCCGGGCAGGCTGCGCCTGAAGCAGGGCGGGGGACACGCGGGTCACAACGGGCTGCGCTCGATCCATGCCCATGTCGGCGAGGCTTACGGGCGGGTGCGGCTGGGGATCGGCCATCCGGGGCACAAGGATGCGGTCGCCTCCTATGTGCTGAACGATTTCGCCAAGGCCGATCAGGGCTGGCTCGAGGATCTTCTGCGCGGGATCGCCGACGGCGCCGAGGCGCTGGCGCGGGGGGACGGGGCGCGGTTCCAGAACGCCGTGGCCTTGCGGATGCAGCCGCCGAAGCCCGAGAAGCCGAAGGTCGAGGCGAAGCCCGCCGCGGCCGAGGCGCCCGAGGCCGCCCCCGACACGCGCAGCGCGCTGCAAAGGCTGGCTGACCGTTTCCGCTGAGGCCGGCCGCTAGACGAACTGCTCGCGGATCAGCCGCTCCTCGAGCCCGTGGCCGGGGTCGAACAGCAGCCGGTGCCGGATCGCCGGCTCGCTGCGCACCTCGACCGAGACCACATCGCGCACCGAGCGGCCGTCGGCATCCGCCATCACCGGCCGCTTCCCCGCATCGATCACGTCAAAGCGCACGGTCGCCGTCTTGGGCAGCAGCGCCCCGCGCCAGCGGCGCGGCCGGAAGGGGGCGATCGCGGTCAGCGCCAGCACGTCGGCGCCGATCGGCAGGATCGGCCCGTGCGCCGAGTAGTTGTAGGCGGTCGAGCCGGCGGGCGTGCAGACCAGCGCGCCGTCGCAGACCAGCTCTTCCATCCGCACCTTGCCATCGACCGAGATCTTCAGCCACGCCGCCTGCGGCCCGGCCCGCAGCAGCGAGACCTCGTTGATCGCGATCCGGTGGAAGACCTCGCCCGCCTCGGTCACGGCCGTCATGACCAGCGGGTTGAGGATCTCTTCCTCGGCCTCGGCCAGCCGCTCGCGCAGGCCGTCCCCGGCATAGCCGTTCATCAGGAAGCCGACCGTGCCGCGGTTCATTCCATAGACCGGGATGTCGAGGCTCTGCGTCTCGTGCAGTGTCTGAAGCATGAAGCCGTCGCCGCCGAGGGCCACGATCACCTCGGCCTCCGGCAGGGGGCACTGGCCGTATCGGGCCTCCATCGCCACCAGCGCCTCTTGCGCGACAGGGGCCGGGCTCGCCACGAATCCGATGCGCTGTGGCGTCATGTCCCCCTCCGGCTGCCGTGGCGGCCAGTGTTGGACCCGCCGTGCCGCAAACTCAACCCCTCGCGCGCCACCGCTTCGCGCAATCCCGGCCATGCGTCGTTTTCCTGACTTTCTGTCGCGGCTTCGATGTTCTAAATGGGCGCAACCCTTTCCACAGGAGACGCCCATGAACGCCCCGCACCGCGACGACGGCTTCTTTACCGAAAGCCTGTCCTCCCGCGACCCCGAGCTTTTCGCCTCAATCACCGGTGAGCTTGGCCGCCAGCGCGACGAGATCGAGCTGATCGCTTCGGAGAACATCGTCAGCCGCGCCGTGATGGAGGCGCAGGGCTCGGTCATGACCAACAAGTACGCCGAGGGCTATCCGGGCAAGCGGTATTACGGCGGTTGCGATTATGTGGACGTGGCCGAGACGCTGGCGATCGAGCGGGCGAAGCAGCTCTTTGGTTGCGCCTTTGCCAACGTCCAGCCGAACTCGGGGTCGCAGGCCAACCAGGGCGTGTTCCAGGCGCTGATCAAGCCGGGCGACACGATCCTCGGGATGGAGCTGGCCTCGGGCGGGCACCTGACGCATGGGGCGGCGCCGAACCAGTCGGGCAAGTGGTTCCATGCGGTCCAGTATGGCGTGCGCCAGCAGGACCAGCGGATCGACTATGATCAGGTCGCGGCGCTGGCCCGCGAGCACAAGCCCCGGCTCATCATCGCCGGCGGCTCGGCCATCCCGCGCCAGATCGACTTTGCGAAGTTCCGCGCCATTGCCGATGAAGTCGGCGCCTGGCTGATGGTGGACATGGCCCATTTCGCGGGCCTCGTCGCGGGCGGCGCGCATCCCTCGCCCTTCCCCTACGCCGATGTGGCCACCACCACGACGCACAAGACCCTGCGCGGTCCGCGCGGCGGCATGATCCTCACGAACAACGAGGAGATCGCGAAGAAGGTCAATTCGGCGATCTTCCCCGGCATCCAGGGCGGCCCGCTGATGCATGTGATCGCGGCGAAGGCCGTGGCCTTCGGCGAGGCGCTGCGGCCCGAGTTCAAGGCCTACGCCGCGCAGGTGGTGAAGAACGCGCAGGCGCTGGCGGACGAGCTGATGAAGGGCGGGCTCGACATCGTGACGGGCGGCACCGACACGCATGTGATGCTGGTGGACCTGCGCCCGAAGGGCGTGAAGGGCAACGCGACCGAGAAGGCGCTGGGCCGCGCGCACATCACCTGCAACAAGAACGGCATTCCGTTCGACCCCGAGAAGCCGATGGTGACCTCGGGCGTGCGTCTCGGCACCCCGGCCGGCACCACCCGCGGCTTCGGCGAGGAGGAGTTCCGCGAGATCGCCCGCCTGATCGTCGAGGTCGTGGACGGGCTCGCCGCCAATGGCGAAGAGGGCAATGCCGCGGTCGAGGAGGCCGTCAAGGCCAAGGTCGCGGCGCTCTGCGCCCGCTTCCCGCTCTACCCGACGCTCTGAGACCGGCGTGGCGCGCGCTCGTGCAGGGCGCGCGCCCCGTCAGATCAGGCCGCGCAGACGGGCCACGGCGAAGGCCGCACCTCCGGCCAGCAGGCCCGCCGCCAGCAGGACGCGGACGAAGGCCAGCGCCCGGCCCATGATCCGCGTTCGGGCATCGACCGATACGAGATGCCGCACGCAGAGGTCATAGTCGGCCGAGATCTTCTCGAAATCCATCTGCATGAGCAGCCGCGGATCGCGCGCCATCTCGCCCGCCCGCGCCAGATCCCGCGCCGCGGCCCGCACCCGGCGGGGCAGGCGGCTTGCCCCGCGCTGCAACTTGGCCGTCAGGCCCTGCCCGCGCACATGGAGCCGCTCCTCCATCAGGGCCGCCACACGATCCACCATCTGCCTGATCGCCAACGCACTCATGCTCATCCCTCTGCCACGGCGCCAGATTAGGAAGCGGAACCACAGCGATCAACCGCTCTGGAAGGCGGTGCGGCAACGGGCTAGAACCGCCCCATGCTGAACATGACCCTCTACCGGGCGGAGCAGCCGTCCGACGCACCGCCGCTTCTGATCGCGCATGGGCTCTTTGGCTCGGCGCGGAACTGGGGCGTGATCTGTCGCCGCCTTGCCGAGACGCGCAAGGTGATCGCGGTGGACATGCGCAATCATGGCGACAGTCCCTGGACCGAAACCCACCGCTATCCCGACATGGCCGCCGACCTCGCCGAGGTGATCCGGGCGCAGGGCGGGCAGGCGGATGTGCTGGGGCATTCCATGGGCGGCAAGGCCGCGATGATGCTTGCGCTGACCGAACCCGAACGGGTGCGGCGGCTGGTGGTGGCCGATGTGGCGCCGGTGGCCTATGACCATGACCAGACGCGCAACGTGGATGTGATGCGCGGGCTCGATCCGGCGACGGTCGCGACGCGGGGTGACGCCGACCGCAAGCTTTCCGAGGTGCTGCCCGACGCGGGCCTGCGCGCCTTCTTCCTGCAATCGCTGGATCTGAAATCCGACCCGCCGCGCTGGCGGCTGAACCTCGACCTGCTGGCCGCCGAGATGCCCCACATCGTTGGCTGGCCCGCGGTCGAGGGCCGGTTCGAGGGGCCGACGCTGTTCCTGACCGGCGAACTCTCGACCTATGTCGGGCCCGAGCACCGCGAGACGATCCAGCGGCTCTTTCCCGCCGCGCGCTTTGCCGAGCTGAAGGGGGCAGGGCACTGGCTTCACGCCGAGAAGCCCCGCGCGTTCGAGGATACGGTTCGGGTGTTCCTCGACGCCTGAAGGCCGCGGGGCGCGCCCACAGGCGCGCCCCCGCAGGATCAGTCGCGGATCTTCCGCATCCGCTCGAACGCGCCGTCGCGCAGCACGAACTGGTGGAAGAGCGAGATGGCGACATGCACCGCCACTACCAGGATCAGCAGGTATTTCATGCTGGCATGGGCCGAGGCGGCGACCCCGTTGCCGTAGAACCAGCCGATCGCGCCCAGAATCGGCATGGCGAGAATGGCGAGATAGAGGAAGAACGTCAGCTCGTGTGTGACGAAGGCCAGAAAGCCCTGCTCGGGGGTTTTCGGCTCGAAGGCGGGGGCCGGCACGCCGCGCGCAAAGCGCAGGCCCAAGCGCCAAAAGGCCAGAAGCAGCACTGCAATACCCAGCACCACATGCACCCAGGCCAAGGCCGCCACGCCTTGCGGGCTGCCGGTCTGCATCCCCTCGAACACGGTCGCGATGGCAGGACCGAGCAGGAACTGCACCACGATGAGCACCACCACCGCCCAATGCAGGATGACCTGCATCCTCGAATATCCTGCGGGTGCTTCCTTCTTCATCGCGATCTCCTTGTCTGGCTGGCCGGGAATCAGGCGAGCTTGCGCGCGATGATGAAGCTCGCGGGGACCGCCGCCACGAAGCCGATTGCCGCAGAGACCACGATCGGCGTGAGCGTGTCATTGCCGGTCACGAGGGCAATCACCATGCAGATTCCCATGAGAGTGACGGAAATGAACGAGAACAGGATCATCATCAGGCGGGTCATGGCAAGGATCTCCGGGGGACGGGAAAACGTGTCCGCCGGCAGTCTGCCGCACAGCCTGTCCCGATCGCCTTGATCCGCATCAAGCGGCCCGGCGGACCAGCCGGCGCGTCATTCGAGAAGGGGGGAGGGGCGGATCTGCAGCGAAGGGTTGCCCGGCAGGCGGGTGGCGCTGCCACCGGCATCTGCCGGGCCCCTTCGCGCAATGCGTGATTACTCGTAAGGCAAACCCCCGGCGCTGCAGTCGCCGGATACTCGTTACAACTCCGGCTCACCGGAGCTTCATTATGCGCGATCCTGAATGCCGGCGCCCGCCGGAATCGCAGCCTGCGTCACCAGGAAGCAGGCTGCTCTGGATGTATCTTTTCAGCCGCGAGCGGCTTCGCTGCGACGCGGACCGCGCTGGGGACGCTTGGGCGCCGCCTGTCCACCGGGCACACCCGAGGCACGTCCGGCCCGCGGATGCGCCTTCGCCTGACCCTGCGGCTTGCCCTGAGGCTTGCCGGCGGCCCTCGGACGGCCGCCCTGCCGCGGCTTCTGCCCCGGACGCGGTGCGGCGGCCACGATGTCGGCCGCCCAGGCCGCGCCACCGAGAACTGGGATCGGCTGCTTCAGCAGCTTCTCGACCGCGCGGAACTCATCCATCTCGGCCGGGGCGACGAAGGCCACGGCGCTGCCCTCGGCGCCGGCGCGGGCGGTGCGGCCGATCCGGTGGACGTAGTTCTCGGGCACGTTCGGCATGTCGTAGTTGTAGACGTGGCGCACGCCCGGAATGTCGATGCCGCGGGCCGCGACATCGGTCGCCACCAGCACGTCGAGCGTGCCGTCGCGGAACTCGGTCAGGGTGCGGTCACGCTGGTTCTGGCTCTTGTTGCCGTGGATCGAGCCCGCCTTGAAGCCCCAGCTGACCAGCAGCTTCATCAGCTTTTCCGATCCGTGCTTGGTGCGCCCGAAGACCAGCGCCTGTTCGCCCGGATGCTTGAGCAGGTAGCTCTCGAGCAGCTTGGCCTTGTCGCCCTGCGGGATGAAGTGCACGCCCTGCGCGATCTTCTCGACCGGCTTGCCGGGCGGAGCCACCTGCACGCGGACCGGCTCGCGCAGGAAGGTGTGGGCCAGTTCCTCGATCAGCTTCGGCATGGTGGCCGAGAACAGCAGCGTCTGCCGCTTGAGCGGCAGGAAGCGCGCGATCTTCCGCAGGGAGTGGATGAAGCCCATGTCGAGCATCTGGTCGGCCTCGTCCAGCACCAGATAGCCCGTATGATCGAGCACCACCGCGTTGCGGTCGAGCAGGTCGATGAGGCGGCCCGGCGTGGCCACCATGATGTCCGCCCCGCGCGCCAGCCGCTCGGTCTGGCGGTTGATCGAGGCGCCGCCGGTGATGGTGACGACCTTGACCGGGGTGCCCTTGGTGAACAGCTCGAGGTTGGCGGCGATCTGGCTCACCAGTTCGCGCGTGGGCGCAAGGATCAGCGCGCGGATGGTGCGCGGCGGCGGCGGGTGGCCGACGCCCAGCAGGCGGTGCAGGAGCGGCAGCCCGAAGGCCAGCGTCTTGCCGGTGCCGGTTTGGGCCAGGCCCATCAGGTCGCGCCCCTGCATGACATGCGGGATCGCCTCGACCTGGATCGGGGTGGCTTTGGTGAACTGGGCCTTGGCAAGGCCCTGGAGAATCTTCTCGGACAGCCCGAGCGTGCTGAAATCAGCCATGGTCATCTTTCGGCAGGCGGGCATCGGCCCGCGGAATGGGAGTGTCTCCCCTTCAGGGGAGGCGGGAGGCGGGGCGGCACGGAATATGCCGCGGTGCCCCTGCGTGACGGTGGGAACCTGTCGGCCCGACCCTGGCCCCCGACGGGGAGCGGCTGCTCACGCGGCAGCGGGTCTTGGGCGTCTTGGCGGAGATGGGGGTTTTTCGGCTGCAAGTCAAGCGAAAGCTGCCCCGCGCCGCGCCGCGCCGGACGACGGGGCGGCCTGCACGCCGCCCCGTCGTGCTGCGTCAGAGGATGAAGTCGTCGCGGTCGAGATCGCTGCGCGACGTGTCCTCGATCCGCAGGGAATGGGCGCCGATGCGGATCAGCACATCCTCGCCTTGCTGGACGGTCCGGTTCATCACCTGCGCATAGGTGAGCCCGAAGGAGGACAGGTCGATCGTGTCGTCGTCGTCGTCGAAATCGCGAATCACATCAGCGCCGAAGTTGAACACGAAGCGGTCGTCGCCTTCGCCGCCCCACATCACGTCGTTGCCCCGGCCGCCGTTCAGCACGTCATCGCCCTCGCCGCCCCACATCCGGTCGTTGCCGGCGCCGCCGCTCATCCGGTCGTTGCCCTCGCCGCCGTGCAGCCGGTCAGACCCGTCGCCGCCGCGCAGCGTGTCGTTGCCGGAGCCCGCGACAAGCAGATCGGCCCCGGTGCCGCCGTCGAGCAGGTCGTTGCCCTCGCCGGCGCGGATCGTGTCGTTGCCCGCGCCGCCGAAGAAGCGGTCGTTGCCGCTTTCATCGGTCATCAGGTCGTCGCCGCCCTGACCGTAAAGCCGGTCCTCGCCCTTGCCGCCGAGGATCGTATCCGCGCCGGTGCCGCCATAGAGCAGGTCGTCGTCGTCGTTGCCCTCGATGCGGTCGCGCCCGCCATTTCCAAAGATGGTGTCCTCACCATCCAGGCCCCGAATGATGTCGTTGAGGTTGCTGCCGTTCAGCCGGTTGGCCGAGCCGTTTCCGATGATCGTCGGCATTCCGTTGGTCTCCTTGACTGGGCGCCCTGCGGCGTCGCAGGACTGCAAGGAAGGACGTAGCGCGCGGCCGGATTAGTCCCGCAGCGGCGCGCGCGACCGGCGCGCTGCGCAGGGTTCCGCCGATGAGGAGGGGGAAAAGGGCCGTCCCCCGGCCGAGCGCAGGCGGCCGGGGCCGGGTGGCGTCAGCCCTGAAGGGTGCGCACGCCGTAGCCTTCGCCGCGGGCCTGCATCGCCTCGACCGCGGCGATGGAGGCGGCGGCGGTGGTGAAGTAGGGGATCTTGTCCATCAGCGCGACGCGGCGGATGTCGCGGCTGTCGCTGATGGCCTGCGCGCCTTCGGTCGTGTTCATCACCAGCGTGATGTCGCCGTTCTTCAGCCGGTCCACGATGTTCGGGCGGCCCTCATAGACCTTGTTGACCGAGGTCGCCTCGATGCCCTGCGCGCTCAGCCAGGCGGCGGTGCCTTTCGTCGCCACGATCTCGAAGCCCATTGCGGTCAGCCCGCGCGCCGCACCGGCCAGCGCATCGGTCTTGTCCTGATCCTTGACCGACAGGAACACGCGGCCGCCCTCGGGCAGATGCGTGCCGGCGCCCATCTGCGCCTTGAGGAACGCGAGCGCGAAGTTGCGGTCCCAGCCCATCACCTCGCCGGTCGAGCGCATCTCGGGGCCGAGGAGCGGGTCCACGCCGGGGAAGCGGGCGAAGGGCAGCACCGATTCCTTCACCGAGAACCAGGGCGTGATCGGATCGGCCAGCGTCAGCGGATCGGCCAGCGGCAGGTCAGTGTCGGGGCCGACGCCCGCCGGATAGGCCGGGCGCAGCGGGAACGCGGACAGCGGCTCGCCCGCCATCAGCCGCGCCGCGATGGACGCGATCGCGCTGTCGGTGGCCTTGGCCACGAAGGGCACGGTGCGCGAGGCACGCGGGTTCACTTCCAGAACGAAGATCACCCCGTCCTTGATCGCGAACTGCACGTTCATCAGGCCCACGACCTTGAGCGCGCGGGCCATCTCGACCGTCTGGCGCTTCAGCTCCTCGATGGTCTCGGCCGAGAGCGAATGCGGCGGCAGGCAGCAGGCCGAATCGCCGGAATGGACGCCCGCTTCCTCGATATGCTCCATGATGCCCGCGACATGCACGCTCTCGCCATCGCAGAGCGCGTCCACATCGACCTCGATGGCGCCGGCCAGATAGCTGTCGAGCAGCACGGGCGAGCTGCCCGAGACCTGCACCGCCTCGCGGATGTAGCGTTCGAGCTGGGCATCGTCGCGCACGATCTCCATCGCGCGGCCGCCGAGGACGTAGGAGGGGCGAATGACCAGCGGATAGCCGATGCGGCCGGCGATGGCGAAGGCCTCGTCGCGCGACCGCGCCATGCCGTTGATCGGCTGTTTCAGGCCCAGATCGTTCAGCAGCTTCTGGAAGCGCTCGCGGTCTTCGGCAAGGTCGATGGCGTCGGGCGTGGTGCCGAGGATCGGGATCCCCTCATGCGCCAGTGCCTGCGCGAGCTTCAGCGGCGTCTGCCCGCCGAACTGCACGATCACGCCGTGCAGCGTGCCGTTCTCCTGCTCCACCCGCAGGATTTCCAGCACATGCTCCAGCGTCAGCGGCTCGAAATAGAGCCGGTCCGAGGTGTCGTAGTCGGTCGACACTGTCTCGGGGTTGCAGTTGATCATGATGGTTTCATAACCGGCGGCGGTCAGCGCGAAGCAGGCATGGCAGCAGCAGTAGTCGAACTCGATGCCCTGCCCGATCCGGTTCGGCCCCCCGCCGAGGATCACCACCTTCTTCGCCGCCGAGGGGCGCGCCTCGCATTCCACATCGCCCATCGCGGGAGCTTCATAGGTGGAATACATGTAGGGCGTCTGGGCCTCGAATTCGGCCGCGCAGGTGTCGATCCGCTTGAAGACCGCCTTCACGCCAAGGTTGCGGCGGGCGCGGCGCACCTGGCCTTCCTCGCGGCCCGTGAGCTTGGCCAGCCGGGCGTCGGTAAAGCCCATCATCTTCAGTTTGCGCAGCGGCTCCTCGGCCAGCGGCAGGCCGTTCGCGCGGATCTTCGCCTCGGCGTCGATGATCTCGCGGATGCGGGCCAGGAACCACGGGTCGAAGGAGGTGGCGGCCTGGATCTCGTCGTCCGACAGCCCGTGCCGCATCGCCTGCGCGATCAGCCGCAGCCGGTCGGGGGTCTGGGCCGAGATCGCCTTGATGACCGCGGCCTTGTCCGGCGCACCGGGGATCTCGATCTCGTCGAAGCCCGAAAGGCCGGTCTCCAGCGAGGCCAGCGCCTTCTGCATCGATTCGTGGAACGTGCGACCGATGGCCATGACCTCGCCCACCGACTTCATCGCGGTGGTCAGTTCCGGCTTCGAGCCGGGGAACTTCTCGAAGGCAAACCGCGGGATCTTCGTCACCACATAGTCGATCGACGGCTCGAACGAGGCAGGCGTGACCTTGGTGATGTCGTTGTCGAGCTCATCGAGCGTGTAGCCCACCGCCAGCTTCGCCGCGATCTTGGCGATGGGGAAGCCGGTGGCCTTGGAGGCCAGCGCCGACGAACGCGACACGCGCGGGTTCAT
The DNA here is from genome assembly GCF_007668225.1 of Cereibacter sediminicola. Classification (NCBI taxonomy): domain Bacteria; kingdom Pseudomonadati; phylum Pseudomonadota; class Alphaproteobacteria; order Rhodobacterales; family Paracoccaceae; genus Cereibacter; species Cereibacter sediminicola. Next base: position 45,679 of record NZ_VDEK01000022.1, read on the forward strand.
CTCGATCACCACCATCCGGCCATCCACCGGGTTGATCGCCCATTGCACGTTCGACCCGCCGGTTTCCACGCCGATCTCGCGCAGTACGGCGATCGAGCCGTTGCGCATGATCTGGTATTCCTTGTCGGTCAGCGTCAGCGCCGGGGCGACGGTGATGGAATCGCCGGTGTGCACGCCCATCGGGTCCACGTTCTCGATCGAGCAGACGATGATGGCATTGTCCGCGCGGTCGCGAACCACCTCCATCTCGTATTCCTTCCAGCCGAGAAGGCTTTCATCGACCAGGATCTGCGCCACCGGCGAGGCATCCAGCCCCGAGCGGCAGATGGCCTCGTAGTCGTCGCGGTTGTAGGCCACGCCGCCGCCGGTGCCGCCGAGCGTGAAGGCGGGGCGGATGATCGCCGGCAGGCCCACATACTCGATGGCGGCCATCGCCTCGGCCACGCCCGCGTTGATGTCGTAGCGGCCGTTCTCCAGCTTCGGGGCGGCGATGATCGTGGCCTTGGGGTTTTCCAGCCCGATCCGGTCCATCGCCTCGCGGAAGAGCTTGCGGTCCTCGGCCATCTCGATGGCCTCGCGGTTGGCGCCGATGAGTTGCACGCCGAACTTTTCCAGCACGCCCATGTCGGCGAGCGCCAGCGCGGTGTTCAGGCCGGTCTGCCCGCCCATCGTCGGCAGAAGCGCATCAGGACGCTCCTTCTCGATGATCTTGGCGACGACTTCCGGCGTGATCGGCTCGATATAGGTGGCGTCGGCCAGACCGGGGTCGGTCATGATCGTCGCGGGGTTCGAGTTCACCAGCACGACGCGGTAGCCCTCTTCGCGCAGCGCCTTGCAGGCCTGGGCGCCGGAATAGTCGAACTCGCAGGCCTGCCCGATGACGATGGGCCCGGCCCCGATGATCATGATCGAGCTGATATCGGTTCTTTTCGGCATTCGGGGGCCCCATGTCTCTGGTCCCGCGCCCGGTTCGGGCGGGGATGGTCGGATTCTACGCTCTGCGCAAATTGGCGCGGTTATAGACCTGCCGCCGCGCGGCGCAACCCTCTTGCATCATGTCGCGGGCGGGCTGTCACCGGGCGGGGCAAGCGTGCTAGATGCCCGCCATCAGAAGGGGGAAGAGCGTGTTCCTGTGCGAGAACGGACCCGAGGGCGGTCCGGCCCTGTTTGGGGACGCCGTCGAGACGGTGATCGTGGACGAGCCGCAGGCGCTCCGCCCGGCGCTGGCGCGGCTTGACGAGTTGCGCGCGAAGGGGCTCTGGATCGCGGGAACGGTGGCCTATGAGGCCGGGCTCGTGTTCGAGCCGCGCCTGGCTCCGCTCATGCCCGCGCGGCGCGACGAGCCGCTGCTGACCTTCGGCGCCTTCCGTGGACCCGATCCGGGTGGGCCCATGCTGGCCCGCGCGGCGGCCGAGGCGGCCGAGGTGAGGCTTGCGCCCTTCCGCCCGCGCATTGGCCGCGCGGACTATGACGCGGCCTTCGCCCGGCTGATGGCCTATATTGCCGCAGGGGACTGTTATCAGGTGAACCTGACCTTCCCCTTCGACGGACGGCTTGTGGCGGGCAGCGCGCTCGGGCTCTACGGCGCGCTTCGGGCGCGGCAGCCGGTGGGGCAGGGCGCCTTCTGCGCGCTGGGCGGGCCGGTCGCGATCTCGGCCTCGCCCGAACTGTTCTTCGACTGCGACGCCGAGGGCCGGATCTCGACCCGGCCGATGAAGGGGACGGCGCCCCGCGACCCCGATCCGGCGCTCGATGCCGCCCTCGCCCGGGCGCTGCGCGACAGCGAGAAGGGGCGCGCCGAGAACCTGATGATCGTGGATCTGTTGCGCAACGACATCGGGCGGATCGCCGAAGTGGGTTCGGTCCGGGTGCCCGAGCTGTTCGCCATCGAGAGCTACGCGACCGTGCACCAGATGGTGAGCCGCGTGACGGGCCGTCTCAGCGGGCGGCCGGGGATCGCGGAGCTACTGCCCGCGCTCTTTCCCTGCGGATCGGTCACCGGGGCGCCCAAGATCCGCGCCATGGAGATCATCTCGGAACTGGAACCTTTTCCCCGCGGCCTCTATTGCGGAGCGATGGGCTGGATGGCGCCGGACGGGCGCGCGGCCTTCAATGTGGCGATCCGCACGCTGCGTCTGTTCGCGGACAGCAGGCTGCGGCTCGATGTCGGCGGAGGAGTCGTGCAGGACTCGACCGCCGGGGGCGAATGGGAGGAAGCCTTGTGGAAGACCCGCTTCGCGGAGCTGCCGACGATCCCGAGCTGAGGCTGATCGAGACGCTGCTGTGGGACGGAAGCCGCCTCTTGCGGCTTCGGCGCCATCTGAGGCGCCTCGAGGGGGCCGCGGCCCGGCTGGGCTGGCGGTGCAGGGGGGCGGGCGATGCGCTGAAGGCGGCCGTGCCCGAGGGACCCGCCCGGATGCGCCTCACGCTCGACCGCGAGGGGCGGATGGCCGTCGAGGTCGTGCCGCTGCCGCCAGCGAAGCGCGTCTGGCGCGTGGCGCTGGCCGATGAGCGGCTGAGCTCGGCCGATCCCTGGCTGCAGGTGAAGTCGAGCCGTCGGGCGGCCTATGACGGCGCGCGGGCGGCGTTGCCGGAGGGGATCGACGAGCTTCTCTTCCTCAACGAGCGCGGCGAGGTCTGCGACGGAACCATCACGACCGTCTTCTTCGACGCGGGCGAGGGGATGCGGACGCCGCCCCTGTCGTCGGGCCTGCTGCCGGGGGTCCTGCGCGAGTCGATGCTGGACGCTGGCCGCTGCCGCGAGGCGCCGTTGCCGGGTGAGGCGCTGCCCCGCGTGCGGCTGTGGGTCGGCAATTCGTTGCGCGGGTTGATGGTGGCGGAATGGGCGGGAGACCGCTTCTGAAGGAACCGGCGCCCTCCTGAGCGGTTCGCAGGGGATCACCTCGAACGGATCATGCGGACATGCCGGCCACCTCTTCATCGCGAACAAGGCTCTGGGCCGAGTTCGTCGCCTTCTACCTGTTCGTGCCGGTGGTGATCGCGCTTTTCCTGCCGCCTTCGCAGATGTTTCTGGCGCTGTTTGCCTTCACGGCGCTGGGCCTCGTGCTGCTCGGTCTGACGCCGGACTTCGACTGGTCGCACCTCGTGCGCGGCTGGCGGGCGATCGACGGGCCGCTGGTGGCGGGCTTCGCGCTCGCCACGCTGGCGGGGGCGGTGGCGATCGTGCTGGCCACGCGACCCGAGCGGCTGTTCGATCTGGCGCGCGACCATCCGGCGATGCTGGCGGCTGTGCTTCTGCTCTATCCCTTCCTGTCGGTCCTGCCGCAGGAGGTGATCTTCCGGCCGCTGTTCTTCCGCCGCTACGGGGTGCTCCTGCCGCCGGGATGGGCGCGTATCGTCATCAACGCGGCGCTCTTTTCTCTGGTCCACCTGATGTACTGGAGCGGGCTTGTGGCGCTGCTGACCTTCTGCGGCGGGCTGGTCTTCGGCTGGGCCTACGAGATGCGGCGGAGCTTTCCGATGGCGGTGGTCCTTCACGCGGTGGCGGGCGGGATCATGTTTGCCGCGGGGCTCGGCGCGCATTTCGTTGCGGCCAACGCGGTCCGGCCCTTCTGAGCCGCAAGGAGGCGGTTCCCGCCAAGCCTTCTGCCTCGCCGCAGCGGCGGGGCCGCCGCGGCTCAGGCGTCGCTCCGCGGGGGATATTTGTGCCAGAGTGAAAAGGCGGGCGGCTTGACTTCCCCTTCGGCAGGGAGTGTATCGGCGCGGACAAACCAGAGCCTCGGGAAGGGGAGCCGAATGCACGCCTATCGCAGCCACACTTGCGCGGAACTGAGCGCCGGGCACGTCGGTCAGGAGGTGCGGCTTTCGGGCTGGGTCCACCGCGTGCGCGACCATGGCGGGGTGCTCTTCATCGACCTGCGCGACCATTACGGCATCACCCAGGTGATCGCCGACGCCGATTCGCCCGCTTTTGCCGAGCTCGAGACGGTGCGCGCCGAATGGGTGATCCGCATCGAGGGCCGCGTGAAGGGCCGCGACGCGGCGCTGGTGAACCCGAAACTCGCCACCGGCGAGATCGAGGTCTATGCCACCGGGCTGACCGTTCTGGGCGCGGCGGACGAGTTGCCGATGCCGGTCTTCGGCGAGGTGGACTATCCCGAGGAGACGCGGCTGACCTACCGTTTCCTCGACCTGCGGCGCGAGAAGCTGCACGCCAACATGATGCTGCGCTCGAACGTGGTGCGCAGCTTGCGCAACCGGATGTGGGACGCGGGCTTCAACGAGTTCCAGACACCGATCATCACGGCCTCGTCGCCCGAGGGGGCGCGCGATTTCCTCGTGCCCTCGCGCCTCCATCCGGGCAAGTTCTACGCGCTGCCGCAGGCGCCGCAGCAGTTCAAGCAGCTGATCATGGTGGCGGGCTTCGACCGCTACTTCCAGATCGCGCCCTGCTTCCGCGACGAGGATCCGCGCGCCGACCGCTCGCCCACCGACTTCTACCAGCTCGACGTCGAGATGAGCTTCGTCGAGCAGGAGGACGTGTTCCAGGCGGTGCAGCCGGTGATCCAGGGGATCTTCGAGGAGTTCGGCGGCGGGCGCCGCGTCGATGCTGACTGGCCGCGGATCGCCTGGCGCGACGCGATGCTGTGGTATGGCTCGGACAAGCCCGACCTGCGCAACCCGATCAAGATGCAGGTGGTGAGCGAGCATTTTCGCGGCTCGGGCTTTGCGATCTTTGCGAAACTGCTGGAGAACGAGGGGACCGAGATCCGCGCGATTCCGGCGCCGACCGGCGGCAGCCGGAAATTCTGCGACCGGATGAACGCCTTTGCGCAATCGCAGGGCCTGCCGGGGATGGGGTACATCTTCTGGCGCAAGGGTGACGACGGGGCGATGGAGGCCGCCGGGCCGCTGGCGAAGAACATAGGGCCGGAGCGGACCGAGGCGATCCGGGCGCAGCTGGGTCTGGGCGAGGGCGATGCGGCCTTCTTCCTCGGCGGCAAGCCCGAGAGCTTCGAGGCCGTCGCGGGGCGTGCGCGCAACGAGATCGGCCGCGAGCTGGGGCTGACTGAAGAGAATTGCTTCCGCTTCGCCTGGATCGTCGATTTCCCGATGTACGAAAAGGACGACGAGGGCAAGATCGACTTCAGCCATAACCCGTTCTCGATGCCGCAGGGCGGGATGGCGGCGCTCGAGGGCGATCCGCTGAAGGTGCTGGCCTACCAGTATGACCTCGCCTGCAACGGCTATGAGCTGATCTCGGGCGGGATCCGCAACCACAAGCCCGAGATCATGTTCAAGGCCTTCGAACTGGCGGGCTATCCGGCGTCGGAGGTCGAGAAGCGGTTCGGCGGCATGGTCAAGGCCTTCCGCTATGGCGCGCCGCCCCACGGCGGTTGCGCGGCGGGCATCGACCGGATCGTGATGCTGCTGGCGGACGAGGCGAACATCCGCGAGGTCATCATGTTCCCGATGAACCAGCGCGCCGAGGACCTGCTGATGGGCGCGCCCTCGGAGCCGATGAACGAGCAGCTGCGTGAATTGCGGCTGCGCGTCGTGCCGAAAGACTGACCGGTGAAGCGGTTCGGCGAGCCGGTTCCGGGCTGGGTCTCGGCCTCGCATCCCTCGGGCGAGGCGCTCGAGGGGCGCCATGCCCGGCTGGAGCGGCTCTCGGCCGACCGCCATGCCGCCGATCTGCACCGGGCGTTCTCGGGGGATGACACGCTCTGGGACTATCTGCCCTACGGTCCCTTCGCCTCGACGGCGGCCTATCACCATTGGGCGCGCGGGGTCGAGGAGGGCGGCGATCCGCTGTTCTACACGATCCGCGACCGCGCCACCGGCCATTGCGGCGGGGTCGCGAGCTTCCTGCGCATCGCGCCCGAGGTGGGCTCGATCGAGATCGGCCACATCTGCCTTTCGCCCGAGATCCAGCGCACGCCGGTGGCGACCGAGGCGCTGTTCCTGATGATGGCCTGGAGCTTTGCCGCCGGCTACCGGCGCTGCGAGTGGAAATGCGACGCGCTGAACCTCGCCTCGCGGCGGGCGGCGCAGCGGCTGGGCTTCAGCTACGAGGGCACGTTCCGTCAGGCCACGGTGGTGAAGGGGCGCAACCGTGACACCGCCTGGTTCTCGGTGATCGACAAGGAATGGCCCGCCCTGCGCGAGGCGTTCGAGTTCTGGCTGTCTCCGCGCAACTTCGACGGCTTCGGGCGGCAGATCGAGCGGCTGTCGGACCTGACGGGCCTTGTGCGGGGCGGGACCGATCCGCTGCTGTGACGGTGCGCCGTCAGAAGGCTGCGGCCGTGCCCCCCAGCCTCGCGGAGATCAGGCGCCGGAGGTTGTCGAGCGCCTCGGGGCTGTCCGGGGCGGCCACGGCGGCCTGTTCGAGCGCCTTGTCGCCGCAGCTGCGCGCGATGCCGGTCACGAAGCCCGAAAGATAGCGCGCCCGCGCCGTGCCGGGCAGGAGGGTTGCGGCCAGATCCGCCGCGCGATTGAGATCCTCGCGCAGCGAGAACGGGTCGGGCGGGGGCAGGGTCTCATCCTCGGCGAGGCGCGGGCGTCCCGGCAGATGGTCGAGCAGGACCTGCTGAAAGAGGGCGAGGCTGTCGAGCGGCTTTTCCAGAAAGGCGTGGGCCCCTGCGGCCAGGGCCGCCTCGCGCCGGGTGGGGTCGCCGCTTGCCGCGATGATCACCGGGCCGGGGCCCGCAGCCAGCTGGGCGATCAGCATCTCGCCCGAGCCGTCCGGCAGGCCGAGATCGACGATCACGGCGTCGGGCATGTACCGCTCGAGATGTTTCCGGGCGCCCTCGAGATCGTCGGCCCGTCTGAGGCGCGCGCCCGAGCGGTGGCACAGAAGCCGGATCGCTTCGGCCGCGAAGTGGCTGTCCTCGACCGCGAGGACGGTCAGCCCGGCGAGCGGCAGCGGCCCCCGCGGCCGGTGAGGGCCGGGGGACGGCGGCGGATCGGGCAGGAGGTGCAGATGGGGCATCGGGATCTTTCGGCAAGGGCGAGTCGCGCCAGTCAATCCGATCCGGGTCAAGATCCGGTTAAGCCGCTTGCGCCCCGCGCGACCGGCTGACCCCTTGCGCCAGGAGGGGGCCGCTTCCATAACGTCCCCAACGGACGCAAGGGAGAGATCATGATCGGACGCCTGAACCATGTGGCCATCGCCGTGCCCGACCTCGAGGCGGCGGCGGCGCAGTATCGCAACACGCTCGGCGCCGAGGTGGGCGCGCCGCAGGACGAGCCCGACCACGGCGTGACGGTGGTCTTCATCACCCTGCCGAACACCAAGATCGAGCTGCTCTATCCGCTGGGCGAAAACTCTCCGATCAACGGCTTCCTCGAGAAGAACCCCGCGGGGGGCATCCACCACATCTGCTACGAGGTCGAGGACATCATCGCCGCGCGCGACCGGCTGAAGGCCGCGGGCGCGCGGGTCCTGGGCTCGGGCGAGCCGAAGATCGGCGCGCATGGCAAGCCGGTGCTCTTCCTGCATCCCAAGGACTTCAACGGATGCCTCGTGGAGCTTGAGCAGGTATGAGCATCACCGGCGCCATCGTCCTCTATGCGGTGACCTGGTTCATGGTGTTCTTCATCCTGCTCCCCCTGCGGGTGCAGAGCCAGGACGAGGCGGGGGATGTGGTGCCGGGCACGCCGCGGGGCGCGCCCGCGGGCTATGTGATCCGGCGCAAGGCCTGGCTCACGACGCTCTGGGGCACGCTGATCTGGGCCGTGCTCTGCGGGATCATCCTGTCGGGCGTGATCAGCCTGCGCGACATCGACGTGATGGGGCGGATGCCCCCGCCTCCGCCGCTCTGAGCAGGGCCGGTCTGCGCCGGCCCGGCCGAGAGAGGGCGGTCAGGTCCGGCGGGCGCCGTCCAGCCGGTGGAAGATGTGGGTGAAGGTCGCCACCCCCAGCACCGGCACCACGAGGTTCAGGATCGGGATCGACAGCGGCGCCGCCATCAGCGTTCCCGCCAGCCAGATCTGCCCGGCGTGGCGCGCGCGCAGGGCCTTGGCGCCCGCGCGCCCCAGCCTGCGCATCGCCACCAGCGTGAAATATTCCCGCCCCAGCAGGAAGCCGTTCAGCGCCCAGAAGAGGATGGGCCCCACGGGCCCGGCGAAGATGAAGACCATCAGCGCGATCACGTTGACGAGGATCAGCACCGCAAAGAAATTTGCGCTGTCGATCAGCTGGTCCATCAGGGGAAGTGGCGTGGCCGGGGGCAACTGCGGATAGTGCCGTTCCTCGACGGCATCCACCACACTGTCGAGAAAGAGGCCGGTGAAGGCCGAGGCCACCGGGATCATCAGGAACACCGACAGGCCGAGCATCAGCACCGCAGATCCCCAGGAGAGGATCGTGTCGATCGCGCCCACCTCGCCGATCCAGGGGATCGTGACAGTGTCGGGCACGAACATGTTCAGCAGGAACAGGAAGCCGGCATAGACGGCCATCAGCAGCAGCAGCGCGAGCCCGATGCCCAGCAGGACGACGCGCCGGAAGGGCGGGTCGCCGATCTGGGCGATGGCGCGGAAGAAGTCGCGGATCATTCACTTACCCATGTGGTGAGACTGGCAATGTCGGGTCGCGGGCGGTCGGGCGGGGCGACGGTCTCGCTGCCGATATGGATGATGCCCGCGACAAACTCGTGATCCTCAAGGCCCAGACCCTCGCGCAGGAAGTCGCGGTCGTGGGCGGGCCACCCCGTCAGCCAGTTGGCGCCCCAGCCCGCCGCCTGAGCGGCGTTCAGCAGCCCGAGGCAGACTGCCCCGGCCGAGAGAGTCTGCTCGATCGCCGGCACCTTGTCGGACGGCTTGGGGCTGGCCACCACAACCACGGCCAGATGGCTCTGCTCGAACTGCGACCGGCCCTTGGCGCGCTTCTCGGCATCGAGGCCGAGCGCCTCCGCCCGCGCCTCGGCCAGCGCCACCAGCCGGGGCATGGCCCCCGCCTCGAGGACCAGCAGCCGCCACGGCTCGAGCTTGCCGTGGTCGGGCGTGCGCAGGGCGGCCGTAAGGATCGGGCCGAGCTGGTCCCGGCCGGGCACGGGCAGCGCCAGCGTCTTGGCGGGGCGCGAGCGGCGGCTCAGCAGGAAATCGAGGACCTCGGGTCGCGCGTCGGGCATGGGCGTCTCCTTTGCGCGCGATCTTGAGGATCGGGCGGGCAGGGTCAAGCGCACTTCGGCCACCCGCGGGATCGCATCGCGGCGCCGAAACGGCGCGGTGCGCCGGACGAAGGCGGTCTGCCCGCGCATGTTTCCAGATCCGAGAGCAACCCTTGACAGTTCCGCAACCCGCTGCTCAGCATGTTGCCGGGCCCGTCCAGACGCCCGGCGACGGACAGGAGCCCGTGAAAAACACTTCGACAGGGGGTTCTCCATGTTCATCCGAGCGCGCTTGCTGGCGACGGCGGCCGTTGCCGCATTCGCCCTGACCACGGCACCGCTTTCCGCCGAGACGCCGCCCGACACCTTCATCCAGGCCTGGGCGATCGACGACATGATCACCCTCGACCCGGCCGAGGTGTTCGAGTTCACCGCCTCCGAGATCATCGGCAACAGCTACGAGACGATCATCGGCTACGACGTGAACGACGTCTCGAACATCTTCGGCCGCGTGGCCGAAAGCTGGGAGCTGTCCGAGGACGGCACGACGATGAGCTTCACGGTCCGTCAGGGCAAGAAGTTCGCCTCGGGCAACGACCTGACCGCCGAGGATGTGGTCTATTCGCTCGTCCGCGCGGTCAAGCTCGACAAGTCGCCGGCCTTCATCCTCGGCCAGTTCGGCCTGACGCCCGACAATGTCGAGGAAAAGATCGTCCAGACCGGCGACCATTCCTTCACCTTCGAGATGGACAAGGCCTATGCGCCGACGTTCCTTCTCTACTGCCTGACGGCGACGGTCGCCGCGGTGGTGGACAAGGATCTGGTCCAGTCGAACGAAGCCGACGGCGACTGGGGCTACAACTGGCTCAAGACCAATTATGCCGGCTCGGGCCCCTTCACGATCCGCGAATGGCGCGCCAACGAGGCCGTCGTGATGGAGCGGAACGACAACTGGGACGGCGAGACGCCCGCGATGGCGCGCGCGATCTACCGCCACATCCCCGAAGCCGCGACCGAGCGTCTGCTGCTGGAACAGGGTGACATCGACATCGCCCGCAAGCTGCTGCCCGAAGAGATCGAGGCGCTGAGCCAGAACCCCGACATCAAGATCCAGAGCGGGGTGAAGGGCACGATCTTCTATCTCGGCCTGAACCAGAAGAACGAGAACCTCGCCAAGCCCGAGGTGCGCGAGGCGATGAAATGGCTCGTCGATTACGACGCCATCGCCGAGACACTGGTCAAGGGCATGAAGAAGAAGCACCAGACCTTCCTGCCCGAAGGCTTCCTCGGCGCGCTGGACGAGACCCCCTATTCCTTCGATCCGGCAAAGGCCAAGGAGCTTCTGGCCGCGGCCGGTCTGCCCGACGGCTTCACCGTCACGATGGACACCCGCAACACCCCCGAGGTGACCTCGATCGCGCAGGCGATCCAGCAAACCATGGCGCAGGCCGGCATCCGCATCGAGATCATCCCCGGCGACGGCGGCCAGACGCTGGAGAAATACCGCGCCCGCACGCATGACATCTACATCGGCCAGTGGGGCCCGGACTATCAGGACCCGCACACCAACGCGACCTTCGCGCAGAACCCCGACAACTCGGACACGGCGGCGTCGAAGCCGCTCGCCTGGCGCAACGCCTGGGAGATCCCCGAGCTGACCGCCAAGGCCGATGCCGCGGTGCTGGAACGCGATACCGACAAGCGCGCCGAGATGTATCGCGAGATGCAGCGCGAGGTGCTCGAAACCTCGCCCTTCGTGATCATGTTCCAGGAATCCGAGGTCGTTGCCATGCGCAAGAACGTCGAGGGCTACATCATCGGCCCCTCGTTCAACGACAACTCGTTCCGGGCCGTGACGAAGTAAATGGCCGGCACCCCGCAGATCGGAAGGGGGCGCGGCCGCGCCCTCTCCCTCTGGCTCTGGAAGGGCGTCAAGGTGGCGCTCACCGTCGCCATCACCTTCCTCGGCCTCCTTCTCGTCACCTTCGTCATCAGCCGCTACATGTCGGTCGATCCCGTGCTGCGGGCCGTCGGCGACCGCGCGAGCCAGTCCACCTACGAGGCGATGTATCGCGCCATGGGCCTCGACCGCCCGGTGTGGGAGCAGTTCTGGATCTACCTGCGCAACGTGCTCTCGGGCGATCTCGGCAGCTCGTTCCTGACCAAGCGGCCGGTTGCGGACGATCTGGCGCGGGTCTTCCCGGCGACGCTCGAGCTTGCGACGGTGGGCATCCTGATCGGGACGCTCTTCGGCATCCCGCTGGGGGTGATCTCGGCCGTCAAACAGGGTCGCGCCATCGATCAGGTCGTGCGCGTCCTGGGCCTCGTGGGCTATTCGGCGCCGATCTTCTGGCTCGGGCTGCTTGGCCTCCTCGTCTTCTACGCCCGCCTCGGCTGGGTCGCGGGACCGGGACGGATCGACATCGCCTACGAATACAGTTTCACCGTGAAGACGGGGCTTCTCCTGCTCGACAGCGCCATGCAGGGCGCCTGGGGCGCCTTCCGCAACGCCTTCTCGCACATCATCCTGCCCGGCGCGCTGCTCGGCTATTTCTCGATGGCCTACATCAGCCGCATGACGCGCAGCTTCATGCTGGCGGAACTCGCGCAGGAATATGTCACCACCGCCCGCGTCAAGGGCGTGCCCGAGTGGCGGATCATCTGGGTCCATGCGCTGCGCAACGCCGCCGTGCCGCTCGTGACCGTGGTCGCGCTCTCCTACGCGGGTCTCCTCGAAGGCTCGGTCCTGACCGAGACGGTCTTCGCCTGGCCGGGCCTCGGCCTCTATCTCACCAACAGCCTGCAGGTGGCCGACATGAACGCCGTCCTTGGCGGGACGCTCGTGATCGGCGCGATCTTCGTGGCGCTGAACCTCCTGTCGGACCTGCTCTACACGATCCTCGACCCGCGCACGCGGCGGCAGGTGCGGCCATGACCCGGACCGAATGGCTTCTGTCGGAACAGCCTGCCTCGCGCCGGCAGGCCCGGCTTGGGCAGGCCTACCGCACCTGGCTGGCGCTGAAGGCCAACCGCCTCGCGATGGTGGGGCTGACCCTCGTCCTGGCCCTGATCGCCATTGCCCTCCTTGCCCCCTGGATCGCGCCCTACGACCCGATCGTGGGCGGCGACCTGCGCACCGACCGCCTCCAGCCCCCCTCGTGGGAGCATCCGATGGGCACCGACGATCTGGCGCGCGACATCTTCAGCCGGGTGATCCACGGCGCGCGGCTCACGCTGATGGTCGTGGTGCTGGTGGCGGTGATCGCAACGCCCATCGGGCTCGCCATCGGCACCACCGCCGGCTATTTCGGCGGCTGGATCGACACGGTACTGATGCGGGCGACCGACATCTTCCTCGCCTTCCCGCGGCTGATCCTCGCGCTGGCCTTCGTCGCGGCGCTCGGTCCAGGCATCGAGAACGCGATCATCGCCATCGCCCTCACGTCCTGGCCGCCCTACGCGCGCCTCGCGCGGGCCGAGACGCTCACGATCCGCGACAGCGACTTCATCAACGCGGCCCGCCTGCAGGGCGCCTCCTCGCTGCGCATCCTCTGGGGGCATGTCACGCCGCTCTGCCTGTCGTCGGTCGTGGTCCGGGTGACGCTCGACATGGCGGGCATCATCCTCACCGCGGCGGGCCTGGGCTTCCTCGGCCTCGGCGCCCAGCCGCCGCAGCCCGAATGGGGCGCCATGATCGCGGGCGGGCGCCGCTTCATCATCGACTACTGGTGGGTCGCCACCATGCCCGGCCTCGCCATCTTTGCCGTGTCGCTGGGCTTCAACCTGCTGGGCGACGGGCTGCGCGACGTGCTCGACCCAAAGGCGCGCAAATGATCCGGCCCACTCACCCCGCCCACCGCCGCGCCGCCGCCGCCCCCTCCGGCGCGCGCTTTCATTCTCGCTCAAATATCCCCGCCGGAGGCTCCGACGCCTCCGCCGGGCGGAGCGCCCGCCGATGACGCTCCTCCATGTCGAGAACCTCCGCGTGACCTTTCCGACCCGGCAGGGCCCGGCCGAGGTCGTGCGCGGCGTCAGCTTCACCCTCGGGCGCGAACGCCTGGGCATCGTCGGCGAGAGCGGCTCGGGCAAGAGCCAGACCGGCCGGGCGATCCTGGGCCTGACGCCGCCGCCGGGTCGGGCCACCGCCGACCGGCTCGAGTTCGACGGGATCGACCTGCGCGCCGCCACGCCGCGCCAGTGGCGGGGCCTGCGCGGCATCCGCATGTCGATGGTGATGCAGGACCCCAAGTTCTCGCTGAACCCGGTGATGACCATCGGCCGCCAGCTGATGGAGGCCGCCCGCCGCACCGCCTCGCGCGCCGAGGCCAAGGACCGCGCCATGGCCATGCTCGAGGCGGTGCAGATCCGCGACCCGGCCCGCGTCTTCCGAGCCTATCCGCACGAGCTGTCGGGCGGCATGGGCCAGCGGGCGATGATCGCCATGATGCTGATCGCCGAGCCGGACCTTCTGATCGCGGACGAGCCCACCTCGGCGCTTGATGTGACGGTGCAGATCGAGGTGCTGCGCATCCTCGACCGGCTGGTGCAGGACCGCGGCATGGGGCTGATCTTCATCAGCCACGACCTGCGGCTCGTCGGCAGTTTCTGCGACCGGGTGCTCGTGATGTACGCCGGCCGCGTCGTCGAGGAACTCAAGGCGGCGGAGCTGGCGCAGGCGCGCCATCCTTACACGCAGGGGCTGCTGAACTGCCTGCCGCGGATCGAGGGCGGCCGGCGGCCCCTGCCGGTGCTGACGCGCGATGAAGGGTGGGCCTCGTGATGGCACTGATCGACGTCTCCGGCCTCCATGTCCGCTTCGGCGAGGTCCATGCCGTGCGCGGCGTCTCGTTCCGCGTGGCCGAGGGCGAGAGCTACGGCATCGTGGGCGAGAGCGGCTCGGGCAAGTCCACGGTGCTTCGCGCCATCTGCGGGCTTGCGCCCATCTCCGAGGGCCGGGTCACCGTGGCGGGCGAAGAGCTGGGCCGGCGGCGGTCGGCCGGATTTCACCGGCGGCTGCAGATGGTGTTTCAGGACCCCTACGCCTCGCTGCACCCCCGGCACACGATCGACCGCGTGCTGTCCGAGCCGCTGGCTATCCACGGTTTCGACGACCGCGAGGCCCGCATCCTGCGCGCGCTCGACGAGGTGGGGCTCGGCCGGGGCTTCCGCTTCCGCTATCCGCACCAGCTTTCGGGCGGGCAGCGGCAGCGGGTGGCGATCGCCCGCGCCCTGATCCTCGAGCCGCGGGTGATGCTGCTCGACGAGCCGACCTCGGCGCTCGATGCCTCGATCCAGGCCGAGGTGCTGAACCTGCTCGACCGGCTGCGGGCCGAGCGGGGGCTGACCTACATCCTCGTCTCACACGACCTCGCCGTGGTCGCGCACATGTGCGAGCGGCTGCTCGTCATGCAGCACGGGCAGGCGGTCGAGGAACTGACACGGGCGGATCTGCGCGCCCGCGCCGCCCGCGAGACCTACACCCGGGACCTTCTGGCCGCGTCCGAAGGATACCGCCCCGCCGAGAGCACCCGATGACCGACACGATCCCCGTCTTCGACGGCCACAACGACTTCCTGTTGCGGCTGCTGCGCAACCCCGCCAACCGCGAGACGATCTGGCTGCGCGGCGACGGGACGGGCCACCTCGACCTGCCCCGCATGAAGGCGGGCGGCTTCGCGGGCGGCTTCTTCGCCATCTACATCCCCTCGCCGCAAGCGCATGACTCGGCCGATTTCGAGGCGATGATGAACAATCCGCCGTTCGATCTGCCCCTGCCCGCGCTGATCCGCCACGAACAGGCGCAGCCCGTGGCGCTGGCCATGGCGGGCCACCTGTTGTGGATGGAGCGTGCGGCTCGCGGCCGCTTCAAGGTCTGCCGGACCGTGGCGGATCTGCGGTCCTGCCACGCCGACGGCATCGTCTCGGGGATCATGCACATGGAGGGCGCCGAGGCCATCGGCGCGGATCTCGATGCGCTCCACCTTTTCCATTCGCTGGGCCTGCGCTCGCTCGGGCCGGTCTGGAGCCGTCCCACCGTGTTCGGCCATGGCGTGCCCTTCCGGTTCCCCGGAACGCCCGACACCGGCAGCGGCCTGACCGACGCCGGGCGGCGCCTCGTGGCCGAGTGCAACCGGCTGAAGATCATGCTGGACCTGTCGCACCTGAACCAGAAGGGGTTCGAGGATGTGGCGGGGCTGAGCGACGCGCCGCTGGTGGCGACCCATTCCAACGCCCATGCGGTGACACCCTCGACCCGGAACCTCACCGACCGCCAGCTCGATGCGATCCGCGAGAGCCGCGGCATGGTCGGACTGAACTTCGCCACCTCCTTCCTGCGCGAGGACGGCCGGCAGTCGCCCGAGATGGGCTGGGAGCCGGTCCTGCGCCACCTCGACCACCTGATCGGGCGGCTGGGCGAGGATCATGTGGGTCTGGGCTCGGACTTCGACGGCGCGACGATCCCGCAGGGGATCGGGGACGTGACGGGGCTGCCCGCCCTGCAGGCCGCCATGCGCGCCCACGGCTATGACGAGGCGCTGATGCGCAAGCTCTGCCACGAGAACTGGTATGGGGTGCTGGAGCGCACCTGGGGGGCGTGAGGCCCCAGGTCCGGCCGCCGGGGGCGCTGCCCCCGGACCCCCGGGATATTTGGGCAGAGTGAAAGCCGGGGGAGGGCGCGGGACTTCGGGAGGGGGCGCGGGCATGCGCGCGCGCCCCGGGGCGTCAGGCGAAGTGAGTTGCAAGTTCCGAGAGGTGGGCGCTGAGGAATGCGTCGAAGGCGGGGCCGGGCTGGCGCGCCTGGATGGTCATGCCGAGCGGGTCGGGCGCGTGGATGCCGCTGCCCGAAAGCTCTTCCAGCACCGCATGGCCGCAGAAGGGGACATGGACTTCGGAATAGCCGCCCTCGTGCACGAGGACGAGCCGGCCGCCGCAGAGGTCGGCGGCGGTCTCCTTCATCATCCGGGTCATGGCCCGGAAGGTATCGGCCGAGGCCAGCATCCGGCCGAGCGGATCCATGGCGCCCGCGTCGAAGCCGCAGGCGACCACCAGGACGTCCGGCCGGTGGCGGCGCAGCGCGGGCAGCACGAGCCGCTCCATCGCCTCGAGATAGCCGCGGTGGCCGGTCCCCGGCGGCAGGGGAATGTTCATGTTGGCGCCCAGACCCGCCCCCTCGCCGCGCACCTCGGCGCCGCCCGTGTCGAGCGGGTAGTTCCGCTCCTGGTGCAGCGAGATCGTCAGCACCTCGGGGCGGGTGAGGAAGATCGCCTCGGTCCCGTTGCCGTGATGGACGTCCCAGTCCACCACCGCGACCCTCTCGGCCCGCCGTTCGCCGAGGGCCACCTCGACGGCGATCGCGATATTGGCAAGCAGGCAGAAGCCGTTCGGCCAGTCGGGCAGGCAATGGTGCCCCGGCGGGCGGCTGAGGGCGTAGGCGTTGGCCAGCCGCCCCTCGAGCACCTGCCGCAGCGCGGCCGTGGCCAGGCCCGCCGACAGGGCCGCGACCTCGTAGCCGTCGCGGCCGAAGGGCGTGCGCAGCCCGAGCTCGCCGCCGCCCCGGTCGGAGAGCGCCTTGAACTCGGTCAGGTAGGATTGCGGATGGACGAGGCGCAATTCCCCTTCGGTGGCGGGCGGGGCGTGGAGCATGCGCAGTTCGCCCGAGAGACCCGTCACGTCGAGCAGGTTCTTCAGCCGGCGCTTGGTCTCGGGGCTTTCGGGCAGGCCACCTCCCGGCTGCACGAGGCCGCCCACGGGCAGCGTCAGCGCATAGTTGCCGCCATGGTGCCAGAAGCACCGCTCGTCCCAGAAGAAGCCCGTGTTCATGCGGCCTTACCTCTTTTCAATGCGCCCATGTTGGTGGGAAGCTGCTT